>NZ_JARHXQ010000008.1:0-16407 GCF_029222765.1 Arthrobacter sp. Cr_A7
AACTGGAAACCTTAGAGTGCGTTGACCTTCTTGGAGATCGCCGACTTGCGGTTCGCTGCGTTGTTCTTGTGCAGAACACCCTTGCTGACAGCCTTGTCCAGCTTGCGGCTGGCAGTAACCAGGGCAGCAGCAGCTGCATCCTTGTCCGTGGACTCAACGGCGGTGTTGACGGCGCGGATGGCCGTCTTCAGCTCGGACTTGACTGCGTTGTTGCGCAGGCGTGCCTTCTCGTTGGTGAGGATGCGCTTCTTCTGGGACTTGATATTCGCCACGTGTGAACTCTCTTTTTAATGCGGAAATGGTCTAGAGGGCTTTCAGATTGGCCATTGACTGAGCGGCGTGGGGATACCTATGGCGGCCAACCATCAGTGGCCGTCGACCTGCACGGACACACAGCTATAAAGAATAGCAGGTCAGGCGCCGGACTGGCCATTTTGCCGTTAGGACCAGCCGTGTCGCCGCCGCAGCCCGGCTGCCACGCTGTCGAAGCGCCTCCGGTCCAGGACCGCGCCTTCCCGCCGGATGCTGTCCGGCCTGATCTGCAGGACGCGGTCAAGCCTGGCCTCACTCGGCCGGCCCTGCCGGTCCCAGCCTCCCTTGCCCAGGTCCACATAGTCGCTGGAGGCCGACGCGGCGGGAATGCGGTCGCGGCTGGTGAGCATCAGCCCCAGCAGGTAGGGCCCGCTGCGCCCCACCAGGAGGACCGGGCGGTCCTTCCCGCGGGTGTGGTCTTCTTCGTACGGAACCCACGCCCACACCACCTCGCCCGGATCAGGCGCACCATCGGGCTGCGGCGCATAAGAGACTTTTGACCGCCCCTGGAAATCGCCGGGGTAGGCGTCCCCGGGCCGGCCCGCGGCAACGGCACCGGGGGAAGCTGCATTCCGGGAACCAGACTTCTTGGACGTGGAACCCCGGGTAGCGCGGACCGGTGCGGGGCGGGGGCCGGCGGGTGGTGTTGCCCGTCCTGCCTTCCGCAGCAGCCGGAGGCCGCTTCCGACGGCTTGTCCCAGGGAACGGAGGAGGTTGATTGCCATCCCGCCACCCTATAGCCGGCGGTGCGCCGGGGAATGACGGCAGATCCGGCATGGAATGCAGTGCCACAGGTCCGGACGTGGGACACTGGATGTTCCAGATGTGCGGCTTACCCGCAGGGGCCTTGTGCAGTGCCCCGGCGGTGCCGCGTGAATGCCAACAGTAAGGACCCTGCGTGTCTCCCATGGCCCGCACCGCCCCGGTGCCCGCCGCGACAGATCCGGCCCTCATTCGGAACTTCTGCATCATCGCGCACATTGACCACGGTAAGTCCACCCTGGCAGACCGCATGCTGCAGTTCACCGGCGTCGTTCAGTCCCGCGACATGAAGGCCCAGTACCTGGACCGGATGGACATCGAACGCGAGCGCGGCATCACCATCAAGTCCCAGGCAGTCCGCATGCCCTGGGAACTCGACGGCACCAGTTACGCGCTGAACATGATCGACACCCCCGGCCACGTGGACTTCACCTACGAGGTTTCCCGCTCGCTCGCCGCCTGCGAAGGAGCGATCCTCCTGGTGGACGCAGCCCAGGGTATTGAGGCCCAGACCCTCGCCAACCTGTACCTGGCGATGGAAAACAACCTCACGATCATTCCGGTCCTGAACAAGATTGACCTCCCGGCAGCCCAGCCTGAGAAGTACGCGGCCGAACTTGCCAGCCTGATTGGCGGAGATCCGGAGGACGTCCTTCGCGTCTCGGGAAAGACCGGCATTGGCGTTGAAGCCCTGCTGGACAAGATTGTCCGCGACCTGCCGGCGCCCGAAGGCGACGCGGACGCCCCCGCCCGTGCCATGATCTTCGACTCCGTCTATGACACCTACCGCGGCGTGGTGACCTACGTCCGCGTGGTGGACGGCATGCTCCACCCCCGCGAACGCATCCAGATGATGTCCACGCGGGCCACGCACGAACTCCTTGAGATCGGCGTCAGCTCACCGGAGCCCACACCTTCCAAGGGCCTGGGCGTCGGCGAAGTGGGCTACCTCATCACCGGGGTGAAGGATGTCCGCCTGTCCAAGGTGGGCGACACCGTCACGAACCTCGCCAAACCGGCGGCTGATTCCCTGCCCGGCTACGCCGATGCCAAGCCGATGGTCTTCTCCGGCCTGTACCCGCTGGACGGCACGGACTATCCGGTGCTCCGCGATGCGCTGGAGAAGCTGATGCTCAACGACGCCGCCCTCGTGTACGAACCTGAAACGTCCGCTGCCCTGGGCTTCGGTTTCCGCGTGGGCTTCCTCGGCCTGCTCCACCTGGAAATCACCCGGGAGCGGCTGGAGCGCGAATACAACCTGGACCTCATCTCCACTGCCCCGAACGTGGAATACGAGGTGACGCTGGAGGACAAGAAGGTGGTCCACGTGACCAACCCCAGCGAATACCCCTCCGGCAAAATTTCCGAGGTCCGCGAGCCCATGGTTTCCGCAACCATCCTGGCCCCCAATGAGTTTGTCGGCGCCATCATGGAGCTGTGCCAGAGCCGCCGCGGCGTGATGGGCGGCATGGACTACCTGTCCGAGGACCGGGTGGAAATCCGGTACCGCCTGCCGCTCGCCGAGATCGTGTTCGACTTCTTTGACATCCTCAAGTCCAAGACCCGCGGTTACGGGTCCCTGGACTGGAAGGCCGACGGCGACCAGGTGGCCGACCTGGTGAAGGTGGACATCATGCTCCAGGGTGAGCAGGTGGATGCGTTCTCCGCCATCACCCACCGCGACAAGGCCTACTCCTACGGGGTCATGATGACCACCAAGCTGCGCGAACTCATTCCCCGCCAGCAGTTCGAGGTGCCCATCCAGGCAGCCATCGGCTCCCGGATCATTGCCCGCGAAAGCATCCGCGCCATCCGCAAGGACGTCCTGGCCAAGTGCTACGGTGGTGACATCTCCCGTAAGCGCAAACTGCTGGAGAAGCAAAAGGAAGGCAAGAAGCGCATGAAAATGGTGGGCCGCGTTGAGGTACCGCAGGAGGCCTTCATCGCCGCACTCACCACCGACGAATCCAAGGACAAGGCCAAGAAGTAGTGATGATGGTGGCCGGACACACTCGGGGCCGCAACGATGCCTAGCGTTCTTCCACTCGGCGACCCGGCGCCGTCGGACGGTCTGCTGCCTTCCCAGTCAGCGGAAGGTGCGGCGGACCGGGCGTTCGGGTTGTATGTGCACATTCCGTTCTGCGCCGTCCGTTGTGGTTACTGCGATTTCAACACCTATACCGCCACCGAACTGGGCGGCGGTGCTTCGCAGGATGCCTACGCCAACACGGCGGCGTCCGAGGTGGCGCTGGCGGCCAAGGTGCTGGCCGGGTCCGGGATCCCCGACCGGAAGCTCAGCACCGTCTTCTTCGGCGGCGGCACCCCCACGCTGCTTCCCGCGGACGACCTTGCCCTGATTCTTCGGACGGCCATCGACCAGTGGGGGATCGAGGACGGCGCCGAAGTCACCACGGAGGCCAACCCCGACTCCGTCACGCCCGAATCCCTCGCCATATTGAAGGAGGCCGGGTTCACCCGGATCTCGTTCGGCATGCAGTCAGCGGTTCCGCATGTGCTCAAGGTCCTGGACCGGACGCACACGCCCAGCCGGGTGCCGGAGGTTGTGCAGTGGGCGCGCGAGGCGGGTCTTGCCGTCAGCCTGGACCTGATCTATGGAACGCCGGGGGAGTCCCTGGCCGACTGGCGCCACACCCTGGAAACGGCATTGTCGTACGGTCCGGACCACATCAGCGCCTACGCGCTGATCATCGAGGACGGCACCAAGCTGGCTGCCCAGATCCGCCGTGGGGAGGTACCCGGAATCGACGACGACGACCATGCGGACAAGTACGAGCTCGCCGATGAGCTGATCACCAAAGCCGGGCTGGGCTGGTACGAAGTCAGCAACTGGGCCCGTACCCCGGACCATGCCTGCCGCCACAACCTCGCCTACTGGCGCGGGGACGACTGGTGGGGGATCGGCCCCGGCGCGCACTCCCACATGGGCGGTGTCCGCTGGTGGAACGTCAAGCACCCCACTGCCTACGCCGGCCGCCTGGCGCAGGGCCTGTCCCCGGCCGCAGGCAGGGAGACCCTGGACCTGGAAACCCGGAACATCGAGCGCGTCATGCTGGAAGCCCGCCTTCAGGCCGGGCTTGAGGTGGCTGCCCTGAGCGCCGTGGGTCGCCATGAGATTGCCGGGCTGATTGCCGACGGCCTGGTGGACCCGGCCGCGGCGTTCCGGGGGAAACTGGTCCTCACCCTCAAGGGACGCCTGCTGGCTGACGCCGTGGTCCGCCGCATCCTGCCCGAGTAACCCGCTAAACCAACACGGGGTCAGGTTCTGCCCAAAAACGCGTGGTTATTGGGCAGGGAGTGACCCTCCCCACCCGCACCCTGACCTCGCAAGCTCGGCCAGGGAACCCCGCGGGTGTGGCCCCCTGTTGCTGGAACGCTACTTGATCCAGCGAAGGTTGTACGGGTAGCGGTGCGGCTGGCCGCGGTTGACGTGGATGCCGGCGGCCACGGAGAAGCAGGTCAGGGCGATCCAGATGAGGGTCGCGATCACGGCAAAAATGTTGCCGACCACGGGGATGAACACCAGGATATTGGCCACCACGGCCGCGATGGTGGGCGGGAGGCTGAAGTTGAGGGCTTCCTTGGACTCCTGGGCGGTGAACGGTCCACGGTCCCTGAAAATGAGGAAGATCAGCAGGGCAGGAACGCAGCCGAGGATCCCGCCAAAGTGCGCCAGCGTGGCCCACTGCCGGTCCTCGCCCGCCGTCAGGGGCAGCGCATTCGCCGGGACGCCGTGGTATTCCGAGCGGCCCGCGCCGCCCTGGCTGTCCCTGTGATCACGTGCGTTTTCTGACACAGTCTGTTCCTTCGAGAGTGCAAATGGTGCGAATGCCGGTGGTTGGGTGCGGGCCTGCCCCTTTTTCACAGGCACCGCAGTACCAAGAATACTGGCTATCCGGGTGTTGGCTGCCCAATCAGGGAACAGTGAGGAAGTCGATCACTTCCTCGACCCGCCCCAGCAGGGATGCTTCCAGGTCTGCATAGCTGCGGACGGCCCCCAACAGCTTCTGCCATCCCAGCCCGATGTCTTCCTTCGTGGCGTGGGGCCAGCCGAAAGAGGCCAGGATTCCGGTCTTCCAGTCCTGCCCGCGCGGCACAACGGGCCACTTCTCGATGCCGAGGACAGCGGGCCGGATGGCCTGCCATACGTCCACGTAGGGATGGCCCACGATGAGCACGTTCCCGGCCGCGCCGGGAGACGCCATGACGGCATCGGCAATGCGCGACTCCTTGGAGTCCGGCACCAGGTGGTCCACGAGCACGCCCAGGCGCCGTCCCGGTCCGGGCCGGAAGTTGGCCACCGCGCCGGCCAGGTCGTCAATGCCGTGCAGGGGTTCGACGACGATGCCCTCCACCCGGAGGTCGTCTCCCCACACCTTTTCCACCAGTTCGGCGTCGTGCTTTCCCTCCACCCAGATGCGGCTGGCCTTCGCTACCTGTGCGCGCTGGCCGGCAACCCGCACCGAGCCGGAGGCAGTCCTTCCGGCGGCGGGGCCGGCCGTCGCGGGACGGGGTGCCGGGGGCATCAGGCGGATTGCCCGGCCTTCGAGGAGGAAACCGAAACCCAGCCGGAAGGTCCGTGACTTCCCGCGGCGGTCCTCGAGGACCACCACGTGCATTCCGCCGGACTTTTCCACCCGGGTGACGGCGCCGACCCAACCGGACTGGACGTCCTCCAGCACCATGCCGCGCTCAACGGGCACTTCGGGCAATTGGGTCCGGACGGGCGCGGACATGTCCCGGGGGCCCCAGTTCTGGTAATCCATGGATCGACTCCGCCTAGCGCTAGATCAGTGCCACCGGAATTTCGCCCGGAGCGGTACCAATGCTAACAACGGCCCGAGGCATAATAGACTGTTAGCACTTAGGCATGTCGAGTGCTAACCCTGGTGGTGGCACGGTGCGGGCGGCACGGCCGCCCTGACCCTGGATGGAGGTGGAGTGTGAGCGAGCCACGCAAGCTGGAAGTACTGCGGGCCATCGTGGAGGACTACGTCCACTCCCGCGAGCCGGTGGGATCCAAGGCCCTCGTCGAGAGGCATCATCTCGGCGTCTCCAGTGCGACAATCCGCAACGATATGGCGGCGCTGGAGGACGAGGGCCTGATCACCGCCCCGCACACCAGCGCGGGCCGGATTCCCACGGACAAGGGCTACCGTCTGTTCGTCGACCAGATTTCGGCCGTCAAACCCCTGTCGCAGGCCGAGCGCCGGGCCATCCAGTCGCTGCTGGAGGGCTCAGACGACCTTGACGACGTCCTGGACCGGACGGTCCGCCTGCTGTCGCAGCTGACCAACCAGGTGGCGGTTGTCCAGTATCCGCACCTGAGCCGTGCCCTGATCCGGCACATCGAATTCGTCCTGCTTGCTCCCCGCAAGGTGCTGGTGGTGCTCATCGCGAACAGCGGCAAGGTGGAACAGCGGGTCATCGACGTCGGGCAGGACCTGGGGGACGACGCCCTGGCCGCCTTGCGGACCCGGTTCCTGGGTTCCCTTTCAGGAACGCCGCTGGGCCAGTTGGCCCAGTCACTTCCGGCCGTGGTGTCGGCGGTCAGTCCCAGCCAGAGGCCGGCCGCGCAGGCGCTGGCCCACGGGCTGGAGGTGCTGGCGCACAGCAGCCGTGAGGACCGGATGGTGATGGCGGGAACGGCGAACCTTGCACGGTCCAACGTCGATTTCCCGCTCAGCATCGGCCCCGTCCTGGAAGCCCTTGAGGAGCAGGTGGTCATGCTGCGGCTCTTGAGCGAGATGGCGCAGGACCACCGCGGCGTGGCCGTCAGCATCGGCCGCGAGAACCCCTACGACGGCCTTTCCGAGGCGTCCGTCGTGGCCACGGGATACGGCCCGGACAGCACGGCCAAGATTGGCGTGCTGGGGCCGACGCGCATGGACTATCCCACCACCATGGCCGCCGTCAGGGCTGTTGCCCGTTACCTTTCCCGGATCCTGGGACCCTGACCGGCGGTCCCGGCGCTCAGGCAGCCGGAACCACGGGCAGGGCACCCCGCATGCAGGCAGTACAACAAGGAAGAGATACGAACTTTGAGCAGCCACTATGACGTCCTTGGAGTCTCACCGGAGGCCACCGGCGAAGAAATCAAGAAGGCCTACCGCAAGCTGGCCCGGACCCTGCACCCGGACGTTAACCCGGGTGAGGACGCCGCAGACCGCTTCAAGGCAGTAACCCACGCGTACGAGGTCCTTTCCGACCCCCAAAAGCGGCGCGTCTATGACACCACCGGCAACGAGAACGGTACGGACAACGGATTCGGCGGCGGCAGCTACGCCGGCCAGGGCTTCGCGTTCCAGGACATCTTTGACACGTTCTTTGGCGCCGGCGGCTCCACCGGGCCTGCCTCCCGTGTCCGCCGAGGACAGGACGCCCTCATCAGTGTCCGGATCGACCTCCGCGATGCGGTGTTCGGCGTCAACAAGAAACTCGAAGTGGACACCGCGGTCACCTGCCCCACCTGCGAGGGATCATGCTGCCGGCCCGGCACCCACCCCGAACGGTGTGACATCTGCGGAGGCAGCGGCCAGGTCCAGCGGGCCGTTCGCTCCATCCTGGGCCAGGTCATGACGGCTGCGCCCTGCGGCAGCTGCGAAGGCTTCGGCACCGTCATCAAGGACCCCTGCAACGAATGCAGCGGCCAGGGACGGATCCGGAGCCGCCGGTCCCTGACCATCAAGGTTCCCGCCGGCGTGGCCACCGGCACCCGGATCCAGCTCTCCGGCCAGGGCGAGGCCGGGCCCGCCGGCGGACCCTCCGGTGACCTTTACGTGGAAATCCGCGTCAACAATGACGCCACCTACGTCCGCGACGGAGACGACCTCCACGCCACGCTGAACATCCCCATGACGGCCGCAGCGCTGGGTACAGAGGTAAGCCTTGAGACCTTCGACGGGACCCAGGAAATCGACGTCAAGCCCGGAACGCAGTCCGGTGAGATCATCACCCTCCGCGGCCTCGGCGTTACCCACCTGCGCGGCTACGGCCGCGGCGACCTAAAGGTGCACCTGCAGGTTGAGACCCCCGCAAAGCTGGATGCCGCCCAGGAGGACCTGCTGCGGCAGCTCGCCAAGATGCGCGGCGAGCAGATCACCGAGGGCAAACTCGCTGCCAGCGGCGGCATGTTCGCCAAACTCCGGGACCGCCTCGGTAACCTGTAGCGGTGAGCAACCCCGTCTTCTTCACTCCCGCCGGGTCCCTGGACGGCGTCGCGCCCGCAACACGCTTCATCCTGGAAGGACCCGAAGCCAGGCACGCTGTTGCGGTTAAACGGCTGTCACCCGGTGAAGCTGTGGACATCGTGGACGGTGCCGGCACACGGATGAGCGGACGCGTCACCGCGGCTTCTTCCTCGGCTCTGGAGGTCGAGTGCACGTCGGTGGCTGTCGAAGACCGCCCCGATGTCCGGCTGGTCCTGGTCCAGGCGCTTGCGAAGGGCGACCGGGACGAGCTGGCCATCGAAACGGCGACAGAGCTCGGAATCGACGCCGTCATTCCGTGGCAGTCCGAGCGTTCCATCGTGCGCTGGAAAGGTGACCGGGCCGCCAAGGCCCATGCCAAATGGCAGTCCGTTGTGACTGCGGCGGCCAAGCAGGCACGCCGGGCCTGGGTTCCCGAGGTCCGGCCCGCCGTCGACACAGCCGCCCTGTCCGCGGCCGTCGAAGCCGCCGGCCTGGCTGTCATCCTTCATGAGGACGCCGTGCGGCCACTGCGAAACGTCCTCGAAGCATGGGATGGAGCGGGGGGAGCGGCGCCCCGGGAAGTGCTCCTGATCGTGGGACCGGAAGGCGGCATCAGCCCCCGGGAAGTCACGAAACTCTGCGACAAGGGTGCCGTGACAGCACTCCTGGGCCACCACGTCCTGCGCTCATCAACGGCCGGGCCTGCCGCCGTCGTCCTTGCCAGCGACATCCTGGGCCGCTGGAAGGCTACCGCACCTTAAAGGCCCGTGTGTCCTCGTACTGGTCCGGCTGGTCGCCAGTGCCCGCCTGGGAGACCCGCAGCTCGTAGTCACCTGGCGGCAGGTTAAGCGCCAGGGTGAACACCCCGGCCTGTCCCTGTTCAGCAGACGCGGTGGTCTCGCCCGTGAGGAACGGCTCCTTGGCGCCGTTGTCCCTGGACTGGAGGATCTGCCAGCGGAGCTTGCCGCCTGCCGTTGTGTTGCGCCCGGTGATCTTGACGCTGCCGCCGCCCACTTCCACGTTTTCCTGGGGGTCAATAATCCAGACGGGTGCAACAAGGCCTGCGGTGCGCGTCATCAGGGCGCCCAGCTGGATGTGGTCAAAGGCCACGTAGTCCGTATGTCCGTCCACCAGGATGCGCACCCGGATCTGCTGGCCCGAGTCGATCAGTCCTGAGCTGGCAGCCGCGGCCGTCGCCGTATACACCAGCTGCTGGATGGCCCGGGCAGCCATGTCGGCGTCGAGATTGCTGTTGAAAGCATCCTCGGACACATCAACAGTGATGACGTCCTTGCCCGAAATCGACGTGGCGAGCTGGCTCGGGTTCTGCCACGGGGTAAAAAAATCAGGGTCGAGGGGTTTGTCGGACATCATGGCCCGCAGTGCCCGGGTCACCGGATTTTCCTGGTCCGGTACATCCCGGAATTCCCGGTAAAGGAAAACCCCGCTGTCGCTGCGGCCGATCCAGTACACCGGCGCCTTGTTGGAGGACTGGGTGGTTTCCAGCGGCGCGCTGGTGGACGGAGGCTGTGCGGTGCCCGAGGCGGCCGGACCTGTGAGCGGCGTGGCGGTGGGTGACGGTCCCGCTTCGGCAATGCAGCCCGTCAAGGCAGGGACGGCAACAAGGACACCGGCAAGCACAAGTGCGCGCGCGCGGCCCAGGGCACGGGCGGCGCCCTTGGGCGCAGCGGTTTCCGGCACTTTTGTTGCCTGTCCTTTCCTTGCATGGAGGGCCGATCCCCGGGCGGCCTGGTGTTCCAGCTGCAGCTGGATTTCCAGCATGGCACAACGCGCGGGGCCCAAGAGCCGCGGAGCGGCACTGGCGGCCAACTGCAACGGGAACGATATGAGGCCGATATGAAGTTGATACCTTATGACGCAACCACCGCCGCGGCGGGCCCTTTTGTGCCCTGCAGGGCAGCCTCCCTATATCCGGCCGTGGGACGCTCTGGCGTAAGATGGAAGGATCGCTGGACGGGGAGAACGGGCAACGGCCTCCGCGCAACAGCCCAACAACTGAACCGACCTCGAGGGGACCACAGGCCTGCGGGCCAGCACCATGACTGAATCAGCTAACGGAAAGCGCCGGCTCACCACCGGAGAGGGCACGCCCGGGGAGTTCCCCCATTCCCTTCCCGGCATCCGGACCGAGGTAGTCCTTTTTGACAACTCCGATCAGATGGTCCAGTCACTCGGCAGCCATGATGAGGCGTTGCGGTACATCGAGGAACAGTTCCCGGACGTTAATTTCCACGTCCGCGGCAACGAACTCTCCATCAGCGGTCCCACCAGTGACGTACCGCGGATCATGCGGCTCCTCCATGAAGTCCGCGGCCTCGTTGCCCGCGGCACGGTGATCAGTCCCACGGTGCTCCAGCAGCTGGTGGCCCTCTTGCGCACCCAGTCCCTGCAGAACCCCGTGGACGTGCTGACCCATGACATCCTCTCCAGCCGCGGCCGCACCATCCGCCCGAAAACCCTGAACCAGAAGAACTACGTTGACGCCATTGACGACAACACCGTGATCTTTGGTATCGGACCGGCCGGAACCGGCAAGACGTACCTTGCCATGGCCAAAGCGGTCCAGGCGCTGCAGCAAAAAGAGGTCAGCCGGATCATCCTGACCCGTCCGGCGGTTGAAGCCGGGGAACGCCTGGGTTTCCTCCCCGGAACCCTGAGCGACAAAATCGATCCGTACCTCCGTCCGCTCTATGACGCACTGCACGACATGATGGATCCCGAATCCATTCCGCGGCTCATGGCAGCCGGCACCATCGAGGTGGCACCCCTTGCCTACATGCGCGGCCGCACGCTCAACGACGCCTTCATCATTCTCGACGAGGCGCAGAACACCACGCCCGAGCAGATGAAGATGTTCCTGACGCGGCTCGGCTTCGGCTCGAAGATGGTGGTCACCGGTGACGTAACCCAGGTCGACCTGCCCTTCGGCACCCGGTCCGGACTGCGGATCGTGGAGGAAATCCTGACCGGCATCGAAGGCGTGAACTTTTCGGTCCTGGACGCGGCCGACGTCGTCCGGCACCGCCTGGTGGGCGACATCGTCAATGCCTACAGCATCTGGGACGATGCCCAGCGCCGCCGCGTCAAACATTCAGCAACCAAAGAAAAACGGGGGGAACACGCTTGAGCATCGAGGTGAACAACGAGTCCGGCGTCCAGGTTGACGAAGCGGAACTCGTTGCGCTGTCCCGGTACATCTTCGAACAGCTCTATATCCATCCCCAGGCAGAACTGTCGATCCTCCTCGTGGACGAGCCCGCGATGGAGAAGCTGCACATCGAACTGATGGATGAGCCGGGATCCACCGATGTCCTGTCCGTACCCATGGACGAGCTCACACCCGGGACGCCGGACCGGCCCACTCCGCAGGGAATGCTTGGCGACATTGCCATCTGCCCCCAGGTGGCCGTGGTCCAGGCCCGGAACGCGGGCCATCAGCTCCAGGATGAAATGCTGCTGCTGACAACACACGGCATTCTGCACCTGTTGGGCTACGACCATGCAGAACCCGAGGAGAAGGCCGAGATGTTCGGGCTCCAGCGGGAGCTCCTGTCCGGCTTCACCGGCAAAGAAGCACCCGCCGAGACCACCCAGTGACGCCTTTGCTCCTTGTCGCGATGGCCCTGGTCTTCCTGGGTATCGCGGCGGTGTTGACCGCGGCCGAGGCCGCCTTCAATTTCCTCCCGCGCCACGACGCCGAGGAAGCACTCCTCAAGAGCCGCAATATCGCCATGCGCCGGATCCTCGCCCAGCCCGTGGCGCATATCCGGGCCCTCCGGTTCTGGCGCATCTGGTTCGAGATGGCTTCCGCGGTGGCTGTGGCCGTCCTGCTTTACAGCCTGCTGGACAACATCTGGCTTGCCGGCCTGGCAGCAACCGGCATCATGGCCCTGCTGGGATTCGTGATCGTGGGTGTCTCACCCCGGCAGCTGGGCAGGCTGCATTCTGCTGCCGTGGTCCGTTTCACGGCCCCCTTGATCCGCTTCCTCACCTGGGTCCTGGGGCCCATCCCCGGCTGGCTCGTGGCGTTGGGAAGCGCGGCAGCGCCCGGCGCGCCGGGCGGCGACGAAGCGTTTTTCAGCGAGCAGGAATTCCGTGAACTTGTGGAGCGGGCCAGCGAATCCGACATGATCGAGGACACCGAGGCTGAGATGATCCAGTCCGTGTTCGACTTCGGCGACACGTTGGTGCGCGCGGTCATGGTGCCCAGGACGGACATCCTCAGCATCGAAGCGGGCTCCAGCCTCCGCCAGGCCATGACGCTGTTCCTGCGCTCCGGCTATTCCAGGATCCCCGTGATCGCCGAGGACACCGACCACATCCTCGGCATCATCTACCTTAAGGACGTTGCCGCCGTCCTGCACGAGCTGGCCCCGGACGAGGAACCGCCACTGGTGGAGTCACTGGCCCGGGAGGTCCGGTATGTGCCGGAATCCAAGCCGGTGAGCGACCTGCTGCGTGAACTGCAGAAGGAATCCACGCACGTTGCCATCGTCATCGACGAATACGGCGGCACAGCCGGTCTTGTCACCCTTGAGGACCTGATCGAAGAGATCGTGGGCGAAATTGTTGACGAGTACGACACCGAAAGCGCGGAAGCCGTGGAGCTGGGCGATGGCTCCTATCGGGTCAGCGCGCGCATGAGCATCGACGACCTGGGCGAGCTCTTCGACATGGAGCTCGACGACGACGAAGTGGACACCGTGGGCGGCCTGCTCGCCAAGGCGCTCGGCAGGGTTCCGATCGTTGGAAGCCACGTGGAAGTCCACGGAGTCTCGCTCCGGGCGGACCGGTTGGAAGGCCGGCGGAACCGCGTCAGCCACATTATTGCGGCAGCGGTGCCAAGAGTAGACACTGACCTTGAAGACCTCCTCGAAGAGGCGGAAACAACCCAGCAGGGAGTTCCACGTGAGCAAGAAAAATAAAGCAGCAGCAGAGGAAGACTTCGGCGGCTTCCGCGCAGGCTTTTCAGTCCTGGTGGGGCGCCCCAACGCCGGAAAATCCACCTTGACCAACGCGTTGGTGGGGAAAAAGGTGGCCATTACGTCCGCCAAGCCGCAGACCACCCGCCACACCATCCGTGGCATCGTGCACCGGGAGGACGCCCAGCTGATCCTGGTGGACACACCGGGGCTGCACCGCCCGCGCACCCTTTTGGGTAAGCGCCTGAACGACCTCGTGGCGGACACCCTCGCCGAGGTGGACGCCATCGGCTTCTGCCTGCCGGCCAACGAAAAGATCGGTCCGGGGGATAAATTCATCGCCGCCCAGCTGGCCGCGGTGGGACGCAAGCCTGTCATCGCCATCGTCACCAAGGCGGACCTGGTGGACCGCCAGGCCCTGACCGAACAGCTCCTGGCAGTCGCGGCGCTTGGCCGTGAAGTGATGGGGGAGGACGGCTGGAAGGACATCGTGCCCGTGTCCGCGACGGATGGCTTCCAGGTGGAAACCGTGGCGGATGTCCTGATCAGCCACATGCCGCCGTCGCCTCCGCTGTATCCCGACGGCGAACTGACGGACGAGCCCGAGGCCGTCATGGTTGCCGAGCTGATCCGCGAAGCGGCACTCGAAGGCGTCCGCGACGAACTGCCGCACTCCCTCGCAGTGGTGGTCGAAGAGATCGTTCCCCGCCCGGACCGGCCGGAGGACAACCCGCTCCTGGACGTGCGCGTGAACCTGTACGTGGAACGCCCATCGCAGAAGGCCATCATCATCGGCAAGGGCGGCAGCCGGCTTCGCGAGGTGGGAACCAACGCGCGCAAGGGGATCGAAGCCCTGCTGGGTACACGCATCTACCTGGACCTTCATGTGAAGGTGGCCAAGGACTGGCAGCGGGACCCGAAGCAGCTGGTCAAGCTGGGTTTCTGACCTGTTTCACCGGGTGCCGCTGCAGGGCTGCCGGGCAATTCCCAGACTGGGCCACTAAAATGGACCGGATTTTGATTTTTAGAGGAAGGTTCACCACGTGGGGCGAGGCCGCGACTTGCGCGACAACAGGGCTGACGTGTCACCCGGAACAGGACCTGCGTCCCGCCATGCGGACGATGGCACTGCCGGGGCAGCGCGCCACCTTGGCTCCCTCCGTGGGATGCCCGTGTGGCTGAAGGTTGTCACCGCCGTCCTTTCCCTGGCCATCGTGGGAGGCATCGCGTTCGCCGGGTTTTGGTACCTGCGCCTGCAGGGCAATATTTCCAAGGCCCCGCTGAACGCGGGCGGGGGAAACAGCGAGACGGTCAGCGACGCCACCGGCAGGATGCAGATCCTCATCCTGGGCTCGGACACCCGCGACGGGAAGAACGCCGAGTACGGGGAAGCCGACCTTTCCGCAGGCTACGGCAAGTCTGACGTCATGATGCTCATGGACATCTCCGAGGACAACAAGCGCGTCAGCGTCATCAGCTTCCCGCGTGACCTCCTGGTGGACATTCCCGAGTGCAAAGACGGGGAAACCGGTACGGAATACCCTGCCCGCAGCGACGTCATGATCAACGAGGCAATGACGGAAGCCGGCATCGGCTGCGCTGTGGATACCGTCAACAGGATCACCGGGCTGGAGGTGGACCACTTCATGATGGCCGACTTCAACGCCGTGAAGGAACTCTCCAATGCCGTGGGCGGCGTGGAAGTCTGCATCAGCGACGCCGTGTATGACCCTGACTCCCGGCTTCGGCTGCCGGCGGGCACCTCCATGGTCCAGGGAGAGCAGGCGCTTGCGTTCCTGCGCACCCGCCACGCATTTGCCGACGGCGGCGACCTGGGCCGCATCAAGGCCCAGCAGGGCTTCCTCTCCTCGCTGACGCGGAAGATCAAGGACGACGGCACCTTGGCCGATCCCGGCAAGATGCTGAAGATCGCCGACGTCGTTACCCAGAATCTGACCGTGGATGAAGGGCTGGCCTCGGTTCCCACCCTGCTGACCATCGGCAACCGGCTCAAGGACATCGACATCAGCAAGGTGGCGTTCGTCGCCGTCCCCACCGCCCCGGCAGACCTTGACCCCAACAGGCTCCAGATTGCCGAGCCGGCCGGCTCCCAGCTCTTTGCTGCACTCCGCAAGGACATCGACCTGACCGACCCCACCGCTCCCGCAACGCCCTCGCCGAGCGAAACCGCCCCGCCGTCGGCCGCCCCGACCGAACCTGCCCCGGCCCAGCCGCCCTATGACAAGGCACTTCAGCCTGTCGCGGTGGCGAACGGCACCGGCGTCCCCGGTCGTTCCCAGGAAATTGTCCAGGCGCTGATCTCCGGGGGCTTCACGCAGGCTGCCCAGTTTGAGGCAACAACGGTGGCGCAGTCGGTGGTCTACTACGGTCCCGGCTTCGCGGATGTCGCGGCCGACGTTGCCGCGGTACTCGGGATCCCGGCCGGGCAGACCGTTGCCCTTCCCGCAGTTTCAGGAGTCCAGGTCTACCTGGGCACTGATTTCACGACGGGCACCACGTACGGCGCGGCTGCCGCGTTGCCGGAAAACATCGTCAACCAGACGGCCGGCGACGAGACATGCCAGCAGGCGAACCCGTACCTCATCGTTTCTGAATAAAGCCAGGCTGCTTAACTGCATCGGGGCCCGCCGGAAGGCGGGCCCCGATTCAGTTGTTCTGCCTGGCTGTCACCAGATGCTGACGCGCTCCGCCGGCGGCATCCACATGCCGTCCTCTTCGCTGACCTCAAACGCCTCGTGGAAGGCGTCCAGGTTCTTCACGATGGCGTTCGTCCGAAACTCGTTGGGGGAGTGGGGGTCCGTGGCAAGCCTGCGGATTGCCTCTTCCTGCCGGATGACCTGGCGCCAGCCGGCGGCCCACGAAGCAAAGAAGCGCTGCTGCCCGGTGAGCCCGTCCAGGACCTCGGGTTCCTTGCCGTCCAGGCTGATCTGGTAGGCCTTGTACGCAATTGCCAACCCGGCCAGGTCGCCGATGTTCTCGCCGAGCGTGAGCCGGCCGTTGACGTGGTGGTCCGGCGCCGCGGTCGGTGCCAGCGCATCGAACTGGGCCACCAGTTTCGCGGTGAGCTGCTCGAACGCCTGGCGGTCCTCCTCCGTCCACCAGTTCCGCAGCGTGCCCCCGCCGTCGAACTGGGAGCCCTGGTCGTCGAAGCCGTGGCCGAT
>NZ_JARHXQ010000090.1:0-846 GCF_029222765.1 Arthrobacter sp. Cr_A7
CAGCTTCGTTAACTGAGCTCGAAGTTCTTCTGCCTGCGCGGCCGCGATCAGCTGCATGGCTTTCTCGTGTTCGGCAGCAGCTTTTCGTGTTTCTTCCTGCTTGCGTGCCAGCTCGTCCAGCCGGGCCTTCTCGGTTGCGATAGTCGCGATTCCCGATTCAAGGTAGGCGGCGTCCGTGCCGACGTCGTGTGTGTCGATACCGTACCGGGCGAGGACTTCTTCTCGGATCTTCGCGGAGGCTACAAGTGCGGCAGGGTCGTGGTCTTTCCAGCCTTCAGCGACGGCATGTGCCGTGGCGATGTCGGCAGGCTGTGCCTTGTCCCACCACTCATCCTTCTGTACGGGTGCCAGGACAGCGAGGGCTGAACTCCGTTCAGCAGCAAGGCGCGCCTGGGCTTCGTGCGCCGCCTGCGCGTCCTGGTGTTCCTGCTGTCGTTGGGCTTCCTGCCGGCGGCGTGCCAGCGTCTCGGCGATGCGTGATGCGATCATCAGGGATTGCCGCATTCCGTTGTTGAAAAAGTCGTCGATGCCGTCTGATTCACTCATGGTGTTCCCCTTGCACTAGTGGTGTGATTCTTATCGGTCGAGTCCCGGCCCGGTATCGCGGCCGGGCTGATAGGTCTTCGCCGGTGTTGCTGGTGTAGGTGTCGTGGGGACCACCGAACCGGGACGGATCGGGGCCATGCCGCGGCGGGCAATATCAACTGCCCTCGGTCGCACCGCAGCCGCTTCGGCCGGCTGTTGCTCTGCTCCTGCAAGGACCGGCTTGGGCATCGTCGCAGTGAACGGGGCCAGCTGGTTTTCGACAACTGATCGGATGCGCTGGGCTTCCCGGGCACGGCCGGA
>NZ_JARHXQ010000091.1:0-1558 GCF_029222765.1 Arthrobacter sp. Cr_A7
CAGGAGCGGGCTGGCTGGGATAGCGGTCAGGAGTGCGGCCGGCCCTTCCAGTGGCCTCCGCTATGAAGCGGAGGAAGCCGGCGGCGGGGCTCGTCTGCAGGCACGTCGGAGCGCCAGGGAGCACGCCACTCAGCGGCGTCCCACCCATCCATGATGTAGATCCGCTCGTGCGCAACGCGGTCGCCCCTGAATTCCAACAGATTGACAGAGAACATCCAGGGCGCGCCGTCATAACTGATCATGTTCTCCACGACCACCAGATCGGCACGATGCGTGACCCGTCGTGTGTGGAATTTGAGCTCCGCTGGATACCGGCGCCGCCATTCGCGGAAGTTCTCCACGCCCTCGAACCGTTCCCCGGACTGAGGGAACTCCAGGACTGCATCATCGTGGTAAATCTCATGGGCGACGTCCTCGTCCTTACCTGAGTACTCCCAGTGACGCCGCAGGGCCTGCATGAGGTCCGCCTCTTCGAGCATCACGCGCCTCCTTAAACCGGGACTAATGGTAGCGCGGGCCCCATCCTCAGGACAGAGGCTGCTCCCGAAGCCCGCGGCGACGTCCAGCATGCCGCTGGCAACCGGATGAGCGGTAACGCCGCAGTAACGCCGCTGGAAGTAGTTGTGGGACATCGTTCTCCACGAACGTCAGGGCATCTGCCGTAACCCGGACAGAAAGCGAAGGGACAGAACCATGAGGAAGTTTGCGGGGCGCCTGGCGACCCTGGCCGTTGCTGCCACCGCGGTGGTGGCAGGCTCCGTAGCCGCGCCGGCAGCCGCACATGAATCCGAACCGCTGGACTACGTGGCTCTGGGAGATTCCTACACCGCAGGCATCGGGGCGGGAATCGTCGAGAGATCAGAGCTGTACAAGGACATGGAGTGTTATCAGGCAAAACCGCCGGGCTATGTGGACGTGCTGGACGGTCGGCCCGACGTGGAACTTGCGGTCAACGCCGCCTGCGCTGGCTGGACCGCCGCCGCGGTGCCCGTCCAGGTGGGCGTGGCGTCAGCCGCGGGCCTGAATGCTGGAACGGATCTGGTGACCATCACCGCCGGCGGCAACGACGTCGGCTTCCAGCGCATTCTCGAAGCCTGCTTGGTCCCTAAATCCCTGGAAGTCTGCGAGACAGAGGTTGAAAAAGGCGAAGCCACTGCCAGGACTCAGGTCTTCCCGGCCTTAAGCAATGCTTATGCCAGCATCCGGGCCACGGCGCCCAACGCCACCATCGTCGCGCTGGGATATCCGCATCTGTTCTCCCCTGAATTTGGCGACCAGCCATACATCACGGACGAGGCCGCCGAGCTCTTCAACAAGGGCACGGACACGCTGAACGAGGTCATTGAAAAAGCCGCCAAGCAGGTCCGTGGAACCGTGTATGCCGACGTCACCGACGAATTCGAAGGGCACGGCATCGGCTCGCCGGCATCCTGGATTCACTTGCCCGGAAGTGCTGCCGGCTTCCACCCCACTGAAACCGGCTACGCCAAGGGATACTACCGGGCGGTCGTCCGGGAAGCGGGAATCTGGGCCTTGCGGCACTGACGCGTGAGGAGAG
>NZ_JARHXQ010000092.1:0-1118 GCF_029222765.1 Arthrobacter sp. Cr_A7
CATCACCGCCAACGGAGTCCGGATCCAAGTGATCTACTCGAATGATCCGGCCACCATTGATTACACCGTCTATGGCATCAAGGACGCGCTGCTGGTCGATAACACCGGGCGTTGGCGTGATGCCGAAGGCCTGTCGCAGCACCTGAAGAGCAAGGGTGTTGCACGGGTCCTGCTGACCGCTCCGGGCAAGGGCGAGCTAAAGAACGTCGTCCACGGCATCAACCACGGCACCATTGAGGACACCGACCAGATCGTGTCCGCGGCGTCCTGCACCACCAACGCCATCACCCCGGTCCTGAAGGCCCTCAATGACAGGTTCGGCGTTGTCCAGGGACATGTGGAGACGGTCCACTCATTCACTAACGACCAGAACCTGATCGACAACTTCCACAAGGGCGACCGCCGGGGCCGGTCCGCTGCCTTGAACATGGTGATCACCGAGACCGGTGCTGCCAAGGCCGTGGCCAAGGCGCTGCCCGAGCTGCTCGGCAAGCTCACCGGCAGCTCCATCCGCGTCCCCACCCCGGATGTTTCGCTGGCCATCCTGAACCTGACCCTGGAAAACGGAACCACCAAGGACGAGGTCAACAATTACCTGCGTGGCATGTCGCTGCACTCGGACCTGCGCATGCAAATTGACTACATCGACTCACCCGAGGTGGTCTCCACCGATTTCGTTGGTTCCCGTCGTGCCGGCATCGTGGACGGCCTCGCGACGGTGTCCACGGACAAGAACCTGGTTGTGTACGTCTGGTATGACAACGAATTCGGCTACAGCTGCCAGGTTGTCCGCGTGATGGAGGAGATGGCCGGAATCAAGCGGCCTTCCTTCCCGGCGACGGACGTCGTGAAAGAAGCCATGTCGGTGCTCGCCGCGCTGGGCTCGGCCTAACAACCCTGATGGGAAAGCTCGTTCAGGTCAAGCGCGAGCGGGTTCCGGAGCGCGTAGTGCACGCCAAGGGCGGCGGTGCATTCGGCACGTTCAAGACCACCGAGGACATCTCGGCCTACACCAAGGCAGCCTTCCTGCAGCCCGGCGTCGAGACCGGGATGCTCATCCGCTTCTCCTCCGTCGCCGGCGAGAACGGCTCCCCGGACACCTGGCGCGATCCCCGCGG
>NZ_JARHXQ010000093.1:0-91370 GCF_029222765.1 Arthrobacter sp. Cr_A7
CATCCGCTCCGGGCGAACACCGAAAGCTCCCAATTTCCTTGGCAGCCTTCCCTGGCGGGGCTAGGATCGAAGGCGCGAGGAGCGACCTGGCTCCGCGATTGAAGGGAGGTGCTCGTGGGACTAATTGACGATCTAAAGGGCAAGGCTCAGGGTCTCATCCATGGCAACGAGCAGGCCATCAAGAACGGCATCAGCAAGGCCGGCGATTTCGTCGACACCAAGACCGGAGGCAAGTACTCCGGCCACGTCGACAAGATCCAGAATGGCGCTTCCAAGCTCATTGACAAGAACGGAACCCCGGGCCAGGCACCTGCCGCCGAGCAGGTTCCCCCGGTTACTCCCGTCAACCCGGTTCCGCCGGCTGACAGGACTCCGTAAAGGATTTGGCCAGGGCCTTGCCCTAGCACGTCAAGGGGGCGCGGGTCCCGCCGGGAGGCGGCACCCGCGCCTTTGGCGTTCTAAAACAGCAGGTGCCGCTTCCGATTGCCTGTCCGAGCGGGGGCGCCGGTAACCTGCGGGTATGGCGAAGTCCTCCCCACTCAACTCCCACCAGGCCGGCCAGCCCTCCGGATTCGATTCCCGGCCCGTTGTTGCAGGCATCGTCACCGCCCTGGTGGGCTTCACCTCATCCTTCGCCGTGGTGCTGGCCGGCCTCAAGGCGGTGGGCGCCGACCCGGCCCAGGCGGCGTCCGGCCTGCTGGCCCTGACCCTGGCTGTCGGCGTCGGCGTGCTCCTGCTGGCCTGGCGCTCCAAAGTCCCCGTGACACTTGCCTGGTCCACGCCCGGCGCAGCGCTCCTTGCCGCATCCGGAACAGCCGACGGCGGGTGGCCAGCCGCCGTCGGGGCCTTCATCGCTACCGGCATCCTGATAGCCCTGACGGGCCTGGTTCCTTCACTTGGCCGGCTGATGTCCAGGATTCCCACCACCCTGGCGCAGGCCATGCTTGCCGGAGTCCTCCTGCAGCTCTGCCTGGCCCCGTTCAAAGCCCTGGGAAGCGTCCCGCTGTTTGTGGCCCCGGTGATCATCTGCTGGCTGCTGATGATGAAATTCGCGCCGCGCTGGGCGGTTCCGGCCGCCCTGCTGGTGGCGCTTGGCGTCATTGGCATATCGATTGCGGCCGGCGGGAGCGGGCTGGGCGCCGGAAACTTCCTGCCGGCTCCCGTCTGGACCACGCCCACGTTCAGCCTGCAGGCCATGGCGGGGATTGCCCTTCCGCTGTTCGTGGTGACCATGGCCTCGCAGAACGTCCCCGGCGTGGCTGTCCTCCGGTCCTTCGGATACGAAACCCCGTGGCGCCCGTCCATGCTGGTGACGGGCGCCGGCACCCTCCTCGGTGCACCATTCGGCGGGCACGCAATAAATCTTGCTGCCCTCAGCGCGGCCCTTGCCGCCGGCGAAGAGGCCGGCAGCGACCGGAGCAGGCGCTGGGTGGCCGGTTTCACCTCGGGGTTGGCCTACCTGGTACTGGCTGCCTTCTCCGCCGCCCTGGTAACTGTGGTTAACGCCGCACCCGCCGGGATGCTGGAGGCGGTGGCGGGACTGGCGCTGCTGGGAACCCTGGCCGCGGCGGTCTCGTCCGCGCTGGCGGACGCAGAGGACCGGATCGCCCCGTCCGTCACTTTCCTGATGGCGGCTTCCGGGCTCGCCTTCGCGGGGATCGGCTCGGCCTTTTGGGCCCTTCTTGCCGGCCTGGCGGTGCGGTCACTGCTCGTTCAGCGCGGTGACCGGTCCCCGGCGGACGAGAAGCCCGTCAGGACGGTTCGTGGTTCTGGCCCTCGCGGGCCAGTGCGGTGAGGCGGGAGACGGCGCGGAAGTACTTCTTCATGTAGCCGCCCGTCATCATCTCCTCGGTGAAGAGCTTGTCGAACGGGACGCCGCTGGCAAGGATGGGAACATCCTTGTCATAGAGGCGGTCGGCGAGAACCACGAACCGCAGCGCCACTGCCTGCTCGGTGATGGTTTCCACGTTGCGCCACACCACGCCGTCGATGCCGTCGATCAGCTGGCGGTAGCGGCTGGGGTGCACGCCCGCGAGGTGGTGGATCAGCGTGGCGAACTCGTCCTGGGCCACAGTCTTGCCGTCGAACTCCGCCTTCATGTGGGACGAGAGTTCGCTGTTCTTCAGCGGTGCCGGGGCGGCGGGCAGTCCGCGGTGGCGGAAGTCCTCGCCGTCGATCCGGATCACGTCGAACTGGTCGGCCAGGACCTGGATTTCGCGCTGGAAGTCCACGGCGGCGAACCGGCCGTCGCCCAGGGAGCCCGGGAGGGTGTTGGATGTGGCGGCAAGCTTGACACCGGCGTCGGCCAGCTCGCGCATGAGACGCGACATCAGGACGGTGTCGCCCGGATCGTCGAGTTCAAATTCGTCGATGCAGACAAGTTTGTAGCTGCTCAGGGCATCCACGGTTTTGCGGAAGGACAGGGCACCCACCAGGTTGGTGTATTCCACGAAAGTGCCGAAGGCCTTGGGGCCCGGCGCCGCATGCCAGAGGGACGCAAGCAGGTGGGTCTTGCCCACGCCGAAGCCGCCATCCAAGTAGATTCCGGCACGGGAGGTGTCCTTCTTGCCGAACAGCTTCTTGAACAGGCCGCCGCCGTCGCCCGATCCCACGCCCTCGGCAAAGCCCTGAAGGGCGCGGACTGCTGCGGCCTGGCTGGGCTGTTTGGGATCCGGACGGTAGCTGGCAAAGGAGACCTGGCCGAATCGCGGCGATGGAAAGAATCCCTTGAGGAGTTCATCCACCGAAACTGCCGGAGTGCGGGCGGCAAGCTGTTCGATCTGTACCAAGGTGGTCCGTTCTGCTGGTAGGAGGTCCCCAGAAAGGATACCGGCAACAGGCTGCAGCCCCGGGCTTCATTCGCCCCGGCAGCCGGATGCGTGATGAAGGCAACATTTCGTCCTGTTAACGGAATACGGACATCGCGTGGGGCGCTGGCTAGTGTGGGACCAGGTCCCAACACCGGCGCCCTTCCACATTCAGCTGTCCTCCCGTGTTCTCAATGAAAGGCCAACGCTATGCCCTACCCCGTTGAACAGAACGAGAAATTCGCTGCCTACGCCCACCCCGAGCGGCTGGTCTCCACCGAATGGCTTGCCGCGGCCATTGAAAGCGGCGCGGTAGCCAACGGTGAACTGGTTGTCGTCGAATCCGATGAGGACGTCCTCCTTTACGAAACCGGCCACATTCCGGGTGCCGTGAAGATCGACTGGCATACCGACCTGAACGACGAGGTGACCCGGGACTACGTGGACGGCGCCGCCTTTGCCGAGCTTGCGGCGTCAAAAGGCATATCCCGGGACAGCACCGTGGTCATCTACGGTGACAAGTCCAACTGGTGGGCCGCCTACGCCCTGTGGGTCTTCACCCTTTTCGGCCACCAGGACGTCCGCCTGCTGGACGGCGGGCGTGACAAGTGGATTGCCGAAGGCCGTGAGCTGACCAAGGAGAAGCCGGCCCCCGCACGCGGCAGCTACCCGGAGGTCGAGCGCAATGACGCTCCCATCCGCGCGTTCAAGGAGGATGTCCTGGCGCACCTGGGCAAGCCCCTCATCGACGTCCGCTCCCCCGAGGAATACACCGGCCAGCGCACCCACATGCCTGCCTACCCGGAGGAGGGCGCGCTGCGCGGCGGCCACATCCCCACCGCCGCTTCCATCCCCTGGGCACGCGCCGCCGCCGCTGACGGCACCTACCGCAGCCGTGAGGAACTTGAGGCCCTGTACCTTGGCGAAGCAGGCCTGGCTGAAGGTGACGACGTCGTGGCCTACTGCCGCATCGGCGAGCGTTCCAGCCACACCTGGTTCGCCCTTAAGTACCTCCTGGGCTTCGAGTCCGTCCGGAACTACGACGGTTCCTGGACCGAGTGGGGCAACGCCGTCCGCGTCCCCATCGTCAAGGGCGCCGAGCGCGGTTCCTTTCCCGTCCCGGCAGGAGTCTGACGGGAGTTCCTCCCGCGTAGAATTGGACTGATGACTACTCAAGCCCTGCCTTCCGCCCTGGCGGCGATCGTGGACGACTTCCAGGCCCTGACCGAACCCGAGAGGCTCCAGCTGCTGCTGGAATTCTCGGAGGGACTGCCCGAGCTTCCGGACCGGCTCAAGGACCACCCTGAGCTGCTGGAGCAGGTTGTGGAATGCCAGTCCCCGCTGTTCCTCACCATCGAGACGGAGAAGAACGACGACGGCCCGGCAGCTGCCGCCGTGCGGCTGTTCTTCAAGGCCCCGGCCGAGGCTCCCACCACGCGCGGTTTCGCCGGTGTGCTGCATGAGGGCCTGGACGGGCTGACAGCCGGTGAGATCCTGTCGGTGCCGGACGACATGCCCGAACTGCTCGGCCTCACCCGGGCCATCACGCCGCTCCGGATGCGGGGCATGACGGCAATGCTCGGGCGGATCAAACGCAAGGTGGCCGCCACGTCCGGCGTCCGCGCCTAGAGCGTATGGCACGCAAAAGCACCGCGCAGGGAACTCCGGCCACAGCGGCACTGACCGCAGCCGGGGTTCCCTTTGTGCTGCACCCCTATACTCATGATCCTTCAGCGGCCAGTTACGGCGCGGAGGCTGCGGAAGTCCTCGGCATCGACCCGGCCCGGGTCTTCAAGACCCTGATGGTGGAGGTCGAGGGCAAGCTGGCGGTCGGCATCGTGCCCGTCAGCGGAACGCTTGACCTCAAGGCCTTCGCCGCCGCCCTGGGTTTCAAGAAGGCTGCCATGGCGGATCCCGCAGCTGCCCAGCGGCGCACCGGCTATGTCCTCGGCGGCATCTCTCCGTTGGGCCAGCGGCTCCCCTCCCCTACCGTGCTGGACTCGAGTGCGCTGGCGCTGGATACCCTGCTGGTTTCGGGAGGCAGACGCGGCCTGGACATCGAGCTCGCGCCCGCCGACCTGGTACGCCTGACCGACGCCGTGACAGCGCCCATCAGCTCGCTGGCACAGGGCCACGGGCACGAGTGAGCGAAGAGCAGGCCCTGTCCGGCGGCAACGCTTCGGATTTTGTTGTGCTGGTCGGCAATACCGTGCGGAAGCCCTGGGAAACCTCCACCCCGGATGTGCATCACTTTCTTTCCGTCCTGGCGGCTGCGGGGCTGGATGTTCCGCGGGCCGCGGGACAGGACAACGAGGGCCGCCAGGTAATCGAGTACGTCGAAGGAACCCTGGCCATCGACCGGGGGCAGCTGGAAACGGCCGATCTCCACAAGGTGGGCGGCATGATCCGGGCCATCCACGACAACAGCCCTTTGTGCACCCCGGAGGACGTCAGCCGATGGAAGGTGCTCATCCCCGCACCGGAAGCCGAGCTGATCTGCCACAACGACCTCGCCCCGTGGAACCTCGTGACGGGTGACCGCTGGGTGTTCATTGACTGGGATGGCGCCGGCCCCAGTTCACGGCTCTGGGATCTTGCCTACGCTGCACAGTCATTCGCCGGTTTATGGGAAGGTGCGGACCCCCATGAGGCAGGCGTCCGCCTTCGCGCATTCACGGACGGCTACCGCGCGGATGAAGGGCAGCGGCGGGCGCTTCCGCAGACGCTCGTCCACCGCGTACAGGCAATGTACGGCCTCTTGCAGGAAGCAAAGGATTCGGGGCGCCAGCCATGGGCGCGCATGTACGACGACGGCCACGGGGAACACTGGAAAGCCTCGGCGGAGTACGTCGCACGGCACATCGACGTGTGGCGGAGCGCGCTCCTCAGCTGACGGTGGCCCCTACTGGCCAGGGCGCGGGGATCCGGCCGCAGTCGCAGCACCGGGGTTCAGCCGCGGGGCCAGCTGTTGCCGCAGCCACGCCTTCACCAGCCTCTCCCAGCGCTCCGGATCAACGTTCCACTCTTTCGTGTGCCGTGCACGGCTGAAGGTCTCAAACGTGACCATCTCCGGGTTACGTTCGGCCAGCAGGGCTGACGGTTTGTACGGCACGTACTCGTCGTCCACGCTGTGCAGGATCAGCGTGGGAGTCCGCAGCTCCACGGCGCGCGACACCCAGTCCATCGCTTTGAGGTCAACCGGGGCAGCGAGGCCGGTGAGCCGGCGGCCGAGCGGGTGCCCCAGCATCAGCTGCCCGTAGCGGCCCACCAGCGACGGGATGCGGTTCAGCTGTGCGTGGTGGGCCAGGACGTTCACCCAGTCGATCACCGGCGCATCGAGCACCATGGCGCGGATCAGGTGGCGGTAGCGGGACAGATCGGCGGCCTGGAGACAGATGGCGCCGCCCATCGACCAGCCGAACAGCACGATCTCCTCGGCTCCCTTGCCCAGCGCATACTCGATGGCAGCCTCGACATCCCGCCACTCGGTGGAACCCAGGCCATACCGGCCGTCGTCCGCCGACGGCGCCAGCCCGTCGTTCCGGTAGGACACCACCAGGCTGGTGAGTCCAAGCTCCAGGGCCGGCCCCACCGCGCGCAGCGCCTCCTGCCGGGTGGCGCCGCGCCCGTGCACCATCACCGCCCAGGTCCGGGCGGTACCTCCGGCGCGTACCAGCCAGGCCGGCGCTTCGCCGCGGTCCACCGGGATCATCACGTCCTCCGCAGGAATTCCGACGGCGGCCGGGTCCGGGTAGGTGGCACCGCTCCACCAGCCCCAGCGCGCCGTGGAGAGGTCACCGGAATACACGGCCTCCACCTCGCGCAGGACCGTCCTTTCAGCCGGCGAATAGGAGACGATGCGGCCGATGCGCGCATGCCCCTTGCCGCCGTCGAAAAAGAATCCGTACACCCCCTCCATCGTGGTGTCGTCAGTGGCTGCCAGGATCACCTGCTGCTGCCGGCCGTCCCGGATGACCGCCAGCACTTCCTGGTCGGCCGTCCTCTGCCGGGACGGCGTGATGACCCGGCGCGCAAAGTAGACGGCGAGCGCAGACGAACCCGTGGCGAGGAGTCCGGCCAGGGAAATCCCACCGATGGCCCCGCCGATGGCCCACTTGGTCCCCAGGGACATTCCGCCGTCCTCGGGGGTGCGGACAACAGGGGCAGGGCTGGTGCGCTGGAAAAGAGCCATGGCACTATTCTTACCGCCTCGAAACGGAAGCCCACATTCCGCACCGCGGTGGCGGCCGCGGGCGGAGCCGAAGATTGAGTGCGGCGCCCCATGCACAGGGCTAGGCTAAGGCCATGAGTGATCCCATCGTCATCCTGACCGAAGAACCCCTGGGGGCGGACGACCGCCTGAACATAGAACGGCTCGTGGACGGATCGGATTCCAGCCTGCTGGTGCTGGTGCCGGCAAACACCGAGCGGCACCTGCTGGTGGACTTCCTGGAGAACCTGTCCATGCTGGACATCGCCAAAGCCTTCCGCGAGCTCACGTCCCACACCCCGGACCCCACCACCGAGCGGGCGCAGGCATCGGAAACCCTTGCCGTGTCGCTGGCTGCGCTGGAAGGACTGGGCAGCGGCGTCACCGGTGAAGTTGTGGACGGCGGCGCGGTCAACGGGCTGGTATCCAGGGTCCGCGAAACGGGTGCCTCACAGGCAGTGGTGATTACCCGGCCGCACGCTGTGGCCGATACCTTCCATACCGACTGGGCCAACAAGGCCCAGGACCAGCTGGGCCTTCCCGTACTGCACCTGTACGCGGGCTCGGGATTTATCGGCGACTCCTAAGCGTTGGCATTCCTATGAGCATCTTCGGAAACAGCATTTTCGGCAACAAGGCCACCGACGCGGTGGCAGATCCAACGGCAGGACCGGGTGAGCCCGACGCAGGGAACGCCACGGTCCAGAAAAGCGACGCCGAGTGGCGGGAAGAACTCACGCCCGAGGAGTACCACGTCCTGCGCCAGGCCGGTACCGAGCGCCCCTACACGGGAGAGTACTGGGATACCCACACCGCGGGGGTCTACCAGTGCCGGGCGTGCGGGGCGGAACTGTTCACCAGCAACGAGAAATTCGATTCGCATTGCGGCTGGCCGTCGTTCTGGGCTCCCCTGGCTGAAGGCACCGTCCGGTACATCCATGACCGCACGCTGGGCATGGAGCGCGTGGAGGTCCGCTGCGCCACCTGTGATTCCCACCTGGGCCATGTCTTTGAAGGCGAGGGCTACGGCACCCCCACCGACCAGCGCTACTGCATCAACTCCGTGTCCCTGAAACTGGTTTCGAACGAAAAGCCGCAGGTCAGCGATGGTAACCCGGGAAACTGATTCCCCAGCGGCGGTCATGTCTCGCCCAGGTGATCCCGTCCTCTAGCCACAGCATTTCTTAGGCTAGGCTGCTTTTCAGATTAGTTCTGCTGGTTGCTTGCTACGCTCGGCAATAGTTAGCAAGCAACCAGAAAGGCAGCCGACGATGACTGAAACCCTGACCGCCGCCGTCACCGGGATTTCCGCAAACAACCAGGACTGGCTCCGGCTTAAGGCAGCAGCCACCGCCCTCCAGGCCCTCCAGGTCCAGGACGGGTCCATCCCGGACACGGCCGCGCACAGTGAAGCCTCCGCCCAGACCAAGGTGATCATTGACGCCGTCAGTGCACTCTCCCCTGCCTTCCCGCACGACTCCGCGTACCTGGACGCCGTCTGCGCAGACTTTTCCGCCTGGGCAGCCGGTGGATTCGGTGTTCCCGACTTCCTCTCCTCGCTGCTCGCTTTCCAGCCGCAGGAGCAGCGCCGGGACGGACTGCAGCACCTGGTGGTTTTTCCCATGTACACCCAAAACGGCAGCAGCAGCCGCCTGGTGGAGGCTGTCCTGATCGAGGTCATCTGGCCCGAGTTCATTGCCGGCCTGGAAGGCGGCGACTACTCCAACAAGCTGTTCGTCCCCATCCGCTTCCTGGACTTCACCGCCGGTTATGACACCAACTCGGCGGTGCTCTTCCCCGAGACCGTCGCCGTGCGCGAAACCCCCACGTTCACGTGGGGTGCCATCTTCGCCGACCGCGAGGCAGCCCGCTTCCGCCGC
Source organism: Arthrobacter sp. Cr_A7 (assembly GCF_029222765.1). Taxonomy (NCBI): domain Bacteria; kingdom Bacillati; phylum Actinomycetota; class Actinomycetes; order Micrococcales; family Micrococcaceae; genus Arthrobacter; species Arthrobacter sp. Cr_A7. The sequence goes on from NZ_JARHXQ010000093.1 coordinate 8,898, forward strand.
GTGCTCAAGGCCGCCGCCGAAACCACGTGCCTGGAACTGCCGGAGGGCGCTGCCGAAATGCTGGCCGACCAGGACCTCACGGAAGCCGCCTTCGTGATGTGGGACCTCATCCACGACCGCACCCACATGCGCGGCGACCTGCCGTTTGATCCCTTTATGATCAAGCAGCGCATGCCGTTCTTCCTGTACTCCCTCGAGGAACTGCGCTGCGACCTCACCGCCTTCCGCGAGTCCGTCCGCATCGAGAAGGACGACGACGCCGACCCGGAGGCACGCCGGCACGCCAAGCTGGTGCAGTACGCCATCATCTTCGACCGGATCTTCCGCTTCGCCATCACCGGAAGCCGTGTCCGGAACTACGACGGCCTGGGCGGACAGCTCCTCTTTGCCTGGCTCCACCAGCAGCATGTCCTGCACTGGACCGACACCCGGCTCACCATCGACTGGGACGAAGTGGCCGACGCCGTCATTGCACTGGGGGCAAAGATCGACGACCTGTACTGGCGTTCCATCGACCGGCCCAAGACCGCGCACTGGCTCGCCGCGTACGAACTGGTTTCGGAAACTGTCACCCCCCACCCGGCGTCCGTCTGGGCGAAGGGTCCGGCTGCCCTTCCCCTGTCCGGCGCCCCACGCGGCCTGACCGACCAGGTGCTGGATGATGAATTCCCGCTGTCCATGTTCTACGAGGCATTGGAGAAGAAAATGCGCCCGGTCATCGAATCAACCGCCGGAATCACGGGCAGTTCCGCCCTATGAGCGGGCCGCACGGCGCGGAACCGCTGAAACTCACCGTCCTGGTCACGGGCGGCAGCGGAGCCTCCGGGGTGGCAGTAGCCCGTGCGCTGCGGGACGCCGGGCACCGGGTGGTCACCGCGGGGTCCGACCAGGCGCGGATTGAGGCTGCTGCACGCCAGGCGGGCGAGGGCGTCACACCCCTCGTGTGCGACCTCGCCAGGCTCGACGACGTCCGGCAGCTGCGGAACGAAGCCTCCGCCGTTGCCGGGCCCGTGGACGGCGTCATCCACCTGGTGGGTGGCTGGCGGGGAGCGAAGGGCATCCCGGACCAGTCGGACGAGGACTGGGACTTCCTTCACCAGGCCGCCGTCACCACGCTGCGCAACGTCTCCCGGGTCTTCTTCGACGACCTCGCTGCCTCCCGCCACGGCAGGTTCGCCATGGTGTCTTCCACCGCCCTCGACAAGCCAGGGGCGGCAGTGGCCAGCTACGTCGCCGCCAAGGCGGCCGCCGAAGCGTGGACCATGGCCATGGCGGACGGGTTCCGCAAGGCAGAAGCGGCCGACGGCGGCGGGCAGGCTGCCGCCGTCGTGCTGGTGGTGAAGGCCCTGGTGGACGATGGACTGCGCCGCAGCCACCCGGAAAGGTCCTTCCCCGGCGCGACGGACGTCAAGGACCTGGCCACCGCCGTCGTGGGACTCTTCAGTTCCCCGGCAGACGACGTAAACGGCACCCGCCTCCGGCTGGCGCCGTAGGCGGACCAGCACCGTATGGACCAAGACAGCACGGTGCCTGACTATTCGGTGCACGACTGTACGGTGCAGTGAAGATACATAGACTGAAAGCGTGAGCAAAGGCATGACAACAACAGCAGAAACAGGCGCGGCCATGCGGCTGCACGACCCCACCGTGCGGGGCTTCGCGTCGGACAACTACTCCGGCGTCCACCCCGAAGTCCTGGCCGCACTGGCGGCAGCCAACGACGGCCACCAGGTCTCCTACGGGGAGGACGACTACACCGCGCGGCTGCACGAGCTGATGGTGGAGCATTTCGGGCCGGGCATCGAGTGCTTCCCCGTATTCAACGGGACCGGCGCCAACGTGCTGTCCCTTCAGTCGCTGCTCCCCCGCTGGGGTGCCGTGGTGTGCGCCTCCACCGCCCACATCAACATGGATGAGAACGGCGCCCCGGAACGCATCGGCGGCATCAAGCTGCTGCACGTCCCCACGCCGGACGGCAAGCTCACGCCCGAGCTGATCGACCGGGAGGCCTGGGGCTGGGGCGACGAGCACCGCGCCCAGCCGCTGGCCGTGTCCATTACGCAGACCACCGAGCTTGGCACCTGCTATACGCCGGAGGAAGTGCGGGCCATCGCCGACCACGCCCACGCCAGGGGCATGAAGCTGCACATGGACGGCGCACGGCTGGCCAACGCCGCAGCCCACCTCCAGGTACCGCTGCGTGCCTTCACGCGCGACGCCGGCGTAGACATCCTTTCCTTCGGCGGCACCAAGAACGGCCTGCTGTTCGGTGAAGTGGTGGTGGCACTCAATCCCGAGGCCGCGCACGGCCTGGTCTACCTGCGGAAAATGAACATGCAGCTGGCCTCGAAGATGCGGTTCATGTCGGCCCAGTTCATTGCCCTGCTCGAGGGCGACCTCTGGCTGCGGTCCGCGTCGCATGCCAACGCCATGGCGGCCCGGCTCCGCGCTGCCGTCGACACCATCGACGGCGTCCAGCCAACGCAGAAAACCGAATCCAACGGCGTCTTCGCCATCCTGCCCCCGGGCGTGGCAGACAAGCTGCGCACCTCCTTCCGCTTCTACGACTGGAATGAGGCAGCCGGCGAAGTGCGCTGGATGTGTTCCTTCGACACCACCAAGGAGGATATCGATGCCTTCGCCGCAGCGATCCGCCATGAACTCCGCGATCACCGGAACGGGCAGTCCGGCTAAGCCGCCGGCGGCGAGCCTTCCCGTCCTGCCCCTTCCCGTTGCGTAACCTGCGAAGGTGAACGCACTTGACCAGGTTCCCCCGGACTTTCTCCACGCGTTGGGAACCCTCAGGAAAGCCCAGTGCCGCAGGGAACTCCGCCTCGCGGAGATCCCCGCGCCGGCACGCCTGGCACCTTTCGCCGTCGCGCTGGGTGCGGAAGTCATGGCACCGGGCACCGGAACCGCCACTCCCCTGCACGGCCCCGCCGCAATGGCCCTCGCCTCCGCGGCGGGGACCGGGGACGACGACGAAACGGAGCTGGCTACCGGCCGTTTCATCCTGCTCCATGACCCCGACGGCTCGGCAGTCTGGGACGGCGAGTTCCGCATTGTCACGTACATCCGGGCCGAACTGGAACCGGACATGGGCAACGACGAGATGCTCGGAACAGTCGCCTGGACCTGGCTGGTGGAGGCGCTGGAGAACCACAAGGCGCAGTACCGGGCAGCCGGCGGAACTGCCACCCGGGTCCTCTCCGAGAGCTTCGGCACCCTTGCGGAACGGCCCGGCTCCATCGACATCGAGCTCCGCGCCTCGTGGACGCCGGCATCCCCGGACGTCACGGCACACCTCGAGGCCTGGTCTGACATGGTCTGCACTTTCGCCGGCCTGCCTCCGCTTCCGGACGGCGTGACACCCCTGCCGCACCGGCGGCGGAACTAGGCATGGCCCCGCCACCACCCGTCCGCGGCCTGCCGGCCGGTAAACTGGGGGCATCATGACCCCTAATATTCCGGAAAACACCACGGTCGGCGTTCCGGCTGCTGATACCGCACCCCACATCACGGTGGAAGGCTTCGACAGCCCCATCCCCGAAATCATCGAACTTGCCGCGCCCCGGGACGGCGTACCGCTGGTCATCGAGACGCAGGCCGGCCTGGAGCGCTGCGCCGCCGCCATCGCCGCCGGAACAGGCCCGGCAGGAGTCGACGCCGAACGCGCTTCCGGATTCCGGTACGGGCAGCGGGCTTTCCTGGTCCAGATCCGCCGCGAAGGGGCCGGGACCTGGCTCATCGACCCCGAACCCTTCGAGAACCTGGACATCATCAACGATGCCCTCCGCGGCGTCGAATGGATCCTGCACGCTGCCAGCCAGGACCTGCCCTGCCTCTCAGAGCTCGGCATGTGGCCGGACAAACTCTTCGACACCGAACTGGCCGCCCGCCTGGCCGGACTGCCCCGGGTGGGCCTGGCCGCGGTGATCGAACAGCTGCTGGGGTTCGGCCTCGCCAAGGAGCACTCGGCCGCCGACTGGTCCACCCGGCCCCTGCCCGAGCCGTGGCTGCGCTACGCCGCCCTCGACGTCGAGGTCCTTACCGAACTGCGCGAAGAACTCGTGGAACTTCTCGAGGCGGACGGAAAACTCGACTACGCCGAGCAGGAATTCGCCGCCATCCTCGCAGCGGGCGTGGCCCCGCCCCGGGTCGACCCCTGGCGGAAGACCTCCGGCCTGCACCAGATCAGGGACCGCCGGCAGCTTGCCGCCGTCCGGGAACTGTGGCTGGAGCGCGATTCGCTGGCGCAGAAAAGGGATGTGGCACCGGGCCGGCTGATCCCGGATTCCGCCCTGGTGGCAGCGGCCAAGGCCATGCCCGCCACGGTGCCGCAACTGCTGGGCACCAAGGGATTCCACGGCCGGGCGGCCCAGCGGGAAGCCCCGCGCTGGCTGCGCTGCATCGCCACCGCACGCGACCTGGAAGAACTTCCGCCGCTGCACCTGGCCACCAACGCCCCGCCGCCGCCGCGCGTCTGGGCAGACCGCGACCCCGAAGCGGCCGCACGGCTGGCCACTGCCCGGCCCCTGCTGCAGGAGAAAGCCGACCAGCTGAACCTGCCGCTGGAAAACCTGCTGACTCCGGATTACCTGCGGCGCGTGGCATGGCGTCCTCCAGCTGAAATCAGCGAAGCATCGGTGGCCGCTGAACTGCGCACCCTGGGTGCACGCGAGTGGCAGGTCGGACTGGCGGCACCCCTGATCACCCACGCTTTCCTCAATCCACAGCCCCTGCCGCCCAAGGAGCCCAAGCCGGCTGCCGCCGTACCGGCGGAACAGTAGCCCCTCCCGGTAGTTCGGCTCCGCACCGGCCGCCCCCGCCGGAAGGCACGGGCTCTCCTCTTGCAGGCTAAGTTACTGGCGAGTAACATCGGGTTCACTGCCGTCATGATGCTGCCGCAGTCCGGCATGCATTCAGGCGCCTACGTCTCGATGAGGAGTTAAACGTGAGCCACCACGGTAGCGGCGCATCCCAGCGCACTGTCCGCGACATCGTCTTTGTTGACGGCGTCCGCACACCATTCGGCCGTGCCGGCGAGAAAGGCATCTACGCCGGAACCCGCGCCGACGACCTGATCGTGAAATGCATCCGCGAACTGCTTCGCCGCAACCCGTCCCTGCCGCCGGAGCGCGTGGATGAAGTGGCCATCGCAGCCACCACCCAGACCGGTGACCAGGGCCTCACCCTTGGCAGGACTGCAGCCCTGCTGGCCGGCCTGCCGCGTACCGTCCCCGGGTTCGCCGTCGACCGTATGTGCGCGGGTGCCATGACCGCCGTGACGTCCACCGCCGGAGGCATTGGCTTCGGCGCCTACGACGTAGTCATTGCCGGCGGGGTGGAGCACATGGGCAACCACCCGATGGGCTCCGGCGCCGATCCCAACCCCCGCTTCATGTCGGAGCGACTGGTTGACCCGGCGGCACTGAACATGGGCAACACCGCCGAAAACCTGCACGACCGCTTCCCGGCCATCACCAAGCAACGTGCCGATACCTACGCCGTCGCGTCCCAAGCCAAACTTGCCGCCGCCTACGGAATGGGCCTGATCCAGCCGGACCTGGTTCCGGTGGCTGCCCGGAAGCCGGGTGAGGGGTGGACTGTCCACAGCGTTGACGAACCGCCGCGGCCCGGCACCACCATGGCGGACCTGGACGCCCTGCGGACACCCTTCCGGCCGCACGGCCGGGTCACCGCCGGAAACTCCGCCGGCCTGAATGACGGCGCCACCGCTGCGGTGTTGGCCTCCGCAGAGGCCGCCGCGGAGCTCGGCCTGCCGGTGAAGATGCGCCTGGTCAGCTATGCCTACGCCGGGGTGGAGCCCGAGGTGATGGGCATCGGCCCCGTTCCGGCCACCGAGAAGGCACTGGACAATGCCGGGCTCACCATCGGGGACATCGGCCTGTTCGAAATCAACGAAGCCTTCGCCGTGCAGGTCCTCAGCTTCCTGGACCATTTCGGGATTCCCGACGACGACCCCCGCGTCAACCGCTACGGCGGCGCGATCGCCGTCGGGCATCCCCTTGCTTCCTCAGGCGTCCGGTTGATGACCCAGCTCGCCCGCCAGTTCGAGGAGGATCCCTCCGTCCGCTACGGCATCACGGCCATGTGTGTGGGCCTGGGCATGGGCGGCACCGTAATCTGGGAAAACCCCCACCATCCCGACTACACCGGAACCACATCCGCAGCGTCGGCAACTGAAGGAGCCACGGCATGAGCGCCGCAGATTTCATCGAGTTCGCCGCCCTGTTCCCCGACGAAACCGTCACCCACGCGCTCGTCCGGGACATCGAACTGCCGGCCGCCGCCGGCAAGCCAAGCCCGGGAACCTTCGCCCTCATCACCCTCGACAACGGCCTGGACCACTCCAAGCCCACCACGCTGGGACCCAGGACACTTGTGGAACTCGGCAAAGTGCTGGAAGGCCTGCGGGAGCGGGCCGCCCGGGGCGAGATCGCCGGCGTCGGCGTGACGGGGAAGCCCTACTACCTGGTGGCGGGCGCAGACCTTTCAGCGGTGAAGGCACTTGAGAAGCGGGAACACGGGCTGTGGATGGCGCAGCTGGGGCACGACGTCTACCGCACGCTCGCCAACCTGGGGGTTCCCAGCTTCGCGTTCATCAACGGTGCAGCCCTGGGCGGCGGGCTGGAAATCGCCCTGCAGTCCACCTACCGCACCGTGTCCACGGGTGCCGGAGCCCTGGCACTGCCGGAAGCCTTCCTTGGCCTGGTACCCGGCTGGGGCGGGGTCTACATCCTGCCGCGCCTGATCGGCCCGGAAAACGCGGTCAAGGCAATGATCGAAAACCCGCTCAGCAACAACCGGACACTGACCGGACCCCAGGCCTTCGAACTCGGCATCGCCGATGCCCTCTTTGAGCCGGCGGATTTCCTGGAGCAGTCCCTGGCATGGGCCGCGGAAGTCATCTCCGGCGGTCTGATGCCGGAACGTGCCAACGCCGTCGACCCCGCCGCGCCGGATACCGCAGCCAGGTGGGCTGCCGCAGTGGCAGCAGGACGCCGGTTCGTGGAGGCAAAGACCTCACATGCCGCACCCGCCCCGGGAAAGGTCCTTGACGTCCTGGAGGCCAACCGCGCCATGACCCAGGCGGAGTCTGCAGAGCTGGAATGCGAAACACTTGCAGAACTCATGCAGACCGACGAGTTCCGCGCCACGGTGTACGCCTTCCTTGACCTGGTCCAGAAACGCTCCAAGCGTCCCGCCGGTGCACCCGACCGCAACCTGGCCCGTCCGGTCACCAAGGTAGGCGTGGTGGGTGCCGGTCTGATGGCCAGCCAGCTGGCGCTGCTCTTCGCCCGCCAGCTCAAGGTCCCCGTGGTGATGACGGACATCGACCAGGCCCGCGTGGACAAGGGAGTGGGCTACGTCCACGCCGAAGTGGACAAGCTCCTGGGCAAACAGCGGATCAGCCAGGACGCCGCCAATCGCACCAAAGCGCTGGTGACGGGATCCGTGTCCAAGGACGTGTTCGCCGACGCCGACTTCGTCATCGAAGCCGTCTTCGAAGAACTGAACGTCAAGAAGCAGGTGTTCGCCGAGCTCGAAGCCATTGTCACCCCTGACTGCATCCTGGCCACCAACACCTCGTCACTGTCCGTGACCGCCATGGCCGAGGACCTGCAGCACCCGGAACGGCTGGTGGGCTTCCACTTCTTCAACCCCGTGGCCGTGATGCCGCTGCTGGAGATCGTCAGGGCCCCGCGGACCGATGACGCCGTCCTCGCCACCGCCTTTGAACTGGCCAAGGCGCTCAAGAAGACCGGGGTACTGGTCAAGGACGCCCCCGCGTTCGTGGTCAACCGCATCCTGCTGCGCCTGATGGGCGAAGTCACCGCCGCCTTCGACGAAGGCACTCCGGCAGACGTGGCGGACAATGCCCTGCGGCCCATGGGCCTGCCGATGACCCCCTTCACGCTGCTGGCCATGGTGGGGCTGCCGGTGGCCCAGCACGTCCAGGAATCACTCAACGCCGCGTTCGGCGACCGGTTCCCGGTGTCCGCCAACCTGCAAAAACTCATCGACAACGGAGTGAAGGCCCTCTGGGAAACCGCCCCGGACGGCACGCAGGAAATCCCGCAGTCCACGCTGTCGCTGATGTCCTTCGGCACCAGCCCCTCCACCGGCGAAGACGTCCTGCGCCGTACCCAGGACGCCCTGGCCCAGGAGATCGGACTGATGCTGGACGAAGGCGTGGTGGCAGGCCCCGAAGACATCGACCTCTGCATGATCCTCGGCGCGGGCTGGCCCATGTTCCTCGGCGGCATCACCCCGTACCTGGACCGGGTGGGGGCCTCGGAACGCGTCAACGGCAAGCCCTTCCTGCCGCCGGGCAGGGCGTCCCGCCCGGCCGCGGGATAACCGGACCGGTTCAGGCTTCTACAAGCCGGCCGGCGTCGAGCGCAATGGTGCGGTGCGCCGCCGATCGTGCGTAGCCCAGGTCATGGGTGACCAGCACGACGGCGGCGCCCTCCGCCGCCGCGGACCGGACTGCCGCGTCCAGGACGGCAAGCCCATCGCCGTCGAGGGCGACGGTCGGCTCATCCAGCGCGAGGACGGCGGGTTTGCGGGCCAGAACTGTTGCCAGGGCCAGCAGCCGCTGGCGGGACGCGGGCAGTTCCGCGGGGTGTTCGCGGGCTGCCGCTGAGAGACCGACGGCCGCCAGTGCCGCCGCGGCCCGTTCCCCTGCCTCATCCTGCCCAAACAACCGGTCCAGGCCGAACCGGACCTCCCGCAGGACGGTGCGTTCGAACAGCTGCTCGCGCGGGTGCTGGAACAGCAGGCCCACCGCGGCTGCCGTGGAACCGACCGGTCTTCCGGCAATGTCCTCCCCCTGCACCAGGACGGTTCCGGTGGTGGGCCTCAGCAGGCCGTTGAAGTGCCGGAGAAGCGTTGATTTTCCCGCACCATTGGGCCCGGTGACGGCCACGATCTCGCCGGGAGGGACGGCAAGGTCGATCCCCTGCAGCACCGTGGAACGGATGTCAGGGGTACGGGAGCCCCGACGGCGTTGCCACGCGAAGCCCTGCCTGGCGGGACGGCCGTCCTGCCGGTACCCGAAAGAAACCCCGCGGAGCTCCAGAGCCGGGACGGAATGTCCGGCCTGGCGGGGAACCGGCGCGGCGCCGCCCGCCCAGGGCCCGTCGTGGATGCGCCGGATACCCGCCAACACCGCCGGTGGCCCTGCCTCCAGCGCGGCGGGCGTTCCGCTTGCCTTGACCGTGCCGTCCGCCAGGACGATCCAGTGATCGGCTTCGCGGACCAGCCCGTCCACCATTTGGCTAAGGATGACGACGGCGGTGCCGGCCTTCACGAGGCCCCGCACCAGGTCACCCAGTTCGAGGGCGCCCGCAGCGTCAAGGGAGGCGAAGGGCTCATCCATGATGAGCACCGGCGGGCGGGTAATGATGGCGCAGCCGATGGCAAGGCGTTGAAGCTGGCCGCCCGAGAGCCGGGCCGGATGGCGACCCAGCAGGTTGCGAAGTCCCAGCAGGCCCGCCGTCTGCTCAACGGCTGCCACCATGGCGGTACGGTCCATCGCGGAGCTTTCGAGGCCGAACGCGAGTTCCTCCGCCACGGTGGCCCGGACCGTGGACAGGACGGCACCAGCATCCTGGGGAACAAAGCCCACCTGCCGGCCCCACTGCGCGGGGTCAATCCGGGGGTCCCCGGCGTCGCCGTTGAACTGAAGCCGGGTGCCGGTGAGCTCCAGGAACCCGGTGAGGTTCCCGCCGGGTCCCGGGGGCAGCCAACCGGCAAGGAGCCTTCCCAAGGTTGTTTTGCCGCTGCCGGAGGTGCCCAGGACGGCCGTTAGGGTCCCGGGGACGACGGCGACGTCCACCCGCTGAAGGACCGGCCCGCCGCCGTCGTGGAAGGTGAACTCCCGGATGCCGGCCGCCATAGCCGGCTCTGCGGAATACGGCATGCCTAGCCTCCGGCCCCGGCCGGCCATAACCGCCAGGCAACGGCAACCGCAGCCGCCCCGACCAGGAGCATGCGCAGGAGGCGCTGGATAACGGAGTCGGGGACCTCCCGGTAGCTGGTGCGCGGCCCTGGTCTGCTGAAACCGCGGGCTTCCAGGGCCGCGGCGCGGGTTCCGGCGTCCTCCACCAGGGAGAGGACCAGCGGGATGGCCTGCAGCCGGAACGCCGCCACTTTATGCAGCAGACCGCGCCGGATGACCAGCCCACGGGACTCCTGGGCCTGCCGGATCCGTCCCGCCTGCGCAGTAATGGCGGGCAGCAGGGTCAGGGTGGAAGCCAGCACAAAGCCGAACCTGCCGTGGACGCCGCGCGACGGCAACGCGGCCACCAGGTCCGGAACGTTGACGCTGAAGGAAAACACCAGCAGGGCCAGGACGGCGGCTGAGAGTTGGGCCGCCCGTTCCCCGGCAAAGGCCAGGCCTTCGGCGGTTACCCGGGCCGGGCCCAACTGGGCCAGGACAGTCCGGCCCTCGGGAAAGGACAGCCCGTGCACGATCAGCAGGGACAGGCCCAGCGGCACCAGCACGGCCGCGGCCGCAGGCACCAGCCGCCGGGCGGTGCCACCGGCAGCTGACAGGGCCAGTGCACCCGCACCCACGGCGAGGGAAACGGGCCAACTCGCTGCCGCCGTCGTGATAACCGCCGTGCTGCCGGCAAAGGCCAGGGAGGTCAGCGGGTGGAGGCGCATGGGCTGGTGGTTCCTGTTCAGGAGGTCTGTTCAGGAAGTCTGTGTGGCGCCCTGCGCTGCTGCCGGTTCGTTCGTGGTTCGGGCCAGGACGCGGTGCCTGCGGACAAACGGGAACTGCAGCCGGGTCCGCCGCGGCAGCGCGTAGACCAGGACGGCCACCACGGTGAAGACGATGGCCTTGTCCATGGGGTCGGAAATGAGCGCCTGCTTGGTGATGGCTGCCAGGAGGGTGTCGCCCATGGAGCGGAAGGCGCTGACGATCGCACCGGTGGCCACACCGGACGTGCCGCCGAAGACGAAGGCTGCCACCGGGGCGGACACCACACCGCCAATGATGCCCGTGGCGAACCCGGCTACAGGGGCGAGATAGAAACGGCGGAACAGGCCGTAGCGCGCGGCCAGGCCGGCGAGGCAGCCGATCAGGGCGGCCCCGGCGGCGAACGGCAGCACGGTGGGATTGAAGAAGGACCAGACGATGCTGCTGAGTGCCCCGGTGGCCGCACCCGCTGCGGGTCCTGCCAGCACGGCGATCAGCACCGTGCCGATCGCGTCAAGGTAGAACGGGACCAGGGTGCTGCCCACGAACTGGCCGAGCACGATGTTCAGGACAAGAGCCACCGGGATCAGCACGAGGGTGGAGGCAGGGAGCGTGGGCAGGACCGCCACGATGAGCAGGATTGCCCCCACCAGGAAACCTGAAAGGGCGATCAGGGCCGAGGCGCTGCCGGGTCCGCCGGTGATGTCCGCGGGCTGGTTCAGCACCAGGTAGATGTAGGTCCCGGCAATGGCCAGGGCGCCAAGGATTTGCAGCAGCCGGCGCCTGCGGGCAGCAGCGGGCGCCGGGGACGGCAACGTCAGGGAGGGCGATGACATGGGGTTCCTTCTGGGTGCTGGCATGGGAGCCCGGAGATCCCGGGCGGAACGGAACGCCACCTATGTCACCTCGGTGGCAGCCGCCGGATTCTGCAGCGACATACTGCAACCGGCGGGCCGCGGACCATTCTACCGGGACGTTGTGCGGCATGGCTGCTGCCGGGCGGACGGTGCCCTAGACTCCCCCTTATGCCCCACTACGACCTTGCCATCATCGGCTCCGGCTCCGGCAATTCGCTGATCACCCCGTTCTGGGACGGCAAGCGCGTGGCGTTGATCGACGGCGGGGTGTTCGGCGGCACGTGCCTGAACGTGGGCTGCATCCCAACGAAGATGTTCGTGTACCCGTCGGCGCTGGCGGCAGTGCCCGCCGAGGCCGGCCGCCTGGGCGTTGACCTGACCCTGGACAAGGTGCACTGGAACGGCATCCGGGACAGGATTTTTGGCCGGATAGATCCGATATCCGCAGCCGGCCGTCGGTACCGGGCGGACGAGCTGGACCACGTGGACCTGTACGAGGAGTACGTCCGCTTTACGGGACCCCGCGCGCTCCGCACCGCCTCCGGTGTGGACATCACGGCGGATCAGGTAGTGGTGGCGGCGGGCTCGCGGGCGGTTCTTCCGGACGTGCCGGGAGCCAACCTTCCCCAGGTCCACACGTCGGATACCGTCATGCGGCTCGAGGGTGCGCCGGAGAAGGTGGTGGTGGTTGGCGGCGGATACATCGCCGCGGAGTTCGCTGCCGTTTTCCATGGTTTTGGCGCGGACGTCACCCAGGTGAACCGGTCCGGGCGCCTGTTGCGCGGCAACGACCCCGAAATTTCGCGTCGCTTCGCCGCGGCGGCGGCAAGGCGCTGGAAGCTGGAGCTTGGCTACCACCTGCAGTCGGTGGAGGACAGCGGCGACGGCCGGGCCTCCGCAGTGTTTTTGGACGACGCCGGCCACAGCCTGAGCGTGGCGGCGGACATTGTCCTGATGGCCACCGGCCGGGTGCCCAACACGGACCGGCTGGACGTGGAGGCCGCAGGGTTCGACCTGGACGACGACGGCACGCTGGCCGTCGATGAAAACCTCCGGATTCTTTCGGGCGGGCAGCCGCTGGCGGGCGTGTACGCGCTGGGCGACGTCGCGAATTCCTACCAGCTCAAGCATGTGGCCAACCGGGAAGCCCGGGTGGTGGCCCACAACCTGGAGCACCCGGGCCGGCTCCGGCCCATGGACTACGCCGCAGTGCCGGCTGCTGTTTTCTCCAATCCCCAGGTGGCCTCAGTCGGCCTGACAGAGGATGAGGCCAGGGCGCAGGCTGCACCGGGGACGGAGATCGTCACCGCGATCCAGGAGTACGCGTCCACGGCGTACGGCTGGGCAATGGAGGACGAAGAAGGCGTGGTCAAGCTCATCGCGGAGCGCGGTACGGGCCGCCTCCTCGGAGCGCACATCCTGGGCCACGAAGCGTCGCTGCTCATCCAGCCGCTGGTTCAGGCGATGGCCACGTCAGTGCCGGTGCACCAGCTGGCGCGGGGTCCTTTCTGGATCCACCCTGCGCTGATGGAAGTGGTGGAGAACGCCCTGCTGGCGCTGGATGTGGACCTGCCGGAGGATGCCCCGCTGTAGGGTCCTCAACCCACCCGGGCCGCGAGGCTCCCCACCGCGGACACCAGTTCGCTGAAGGCCTGCGCCGGGTTGTTGCCGGACACCACCCTGGCGTTGGGCGGGACGCCCCACAGCCCGCGGAAATCGGCCACGGTGGTTCCGACCAGCAGCGGGGACACCGTTTCGACGTCCACCGTTGCCGGCCGGGCGCTGTATTCCAGGGTGCCGGCCGCCACCCCGGCGGCGAAGAAGTCGTGGACGTGGGCCAGGTAGCCCTGGTCGTACAGACGGTGGAACTCGAAATAGAAGCGCAGGGCATCGGACAGGTGCCTAACCAGCGCATTGTCCGAGGCACTGCGCTGCCCCTCGGGCTGGTCCGGGAGCACGAGCTCGGGGACCATGGCCCCCGCCGCTTCCGCCAGTTGCCGAACGTGCTCCGGGTGCATCTCCATCCGCTCCGTCGTGTCCAGCGAACAAACGATGGGCAGCTTGTCGAAGGGCCGGCCCCGGTAGGCGGCGTACACCTCCTTGGCCGCATGGGGGTCCACGTGGGTGTTCCATTCCGCGGTGGGAGTGGTGTTGCCCTGGTAATAGAAGCAGCCGCCCATGATCACGACTTTGGCCAGCAGGTCAGGCAGTGCCGGCTCCTTGCGCAGGGCCAGGGCGAAGTTGGTCAGCGGCGCCGTGATCAATGCCGTGAGCTCCCCCGGCCGGGACCGGGCATGTTCGATCCAGAGGTCCACCGCGTTCCGCTCCGATACCTGACCTGAAGGTTCCGGCAGGACGGCGTGGCCTATCCCCTGGGGCCCGTGCGTTTCAGGTGTTGTCAGCAGCGGTATGGACAGCGGACGGCGGGCGCCGATGGCCACTTCCACGCCGGGCCGGCCGCACAGTTCCAGCAGGGCCAGGGTGTTGCGGGCCACCTGGTCGGCATCGACGTTTCCCGGTGTTGCCGTGACCGACACGAACTCCGTGTCCGGAAGTGCGGCGAGGTAGGCCAGCGCCAGGGCATCGTCGATGCCGGTGTCGACGTCGAGGAGGTAGGCGGTCACGGCGGCCTAGAAGAGCGCGATCTTGGGCGCCGCGGGGAAGATGCTGTCCAGCTCGGCGAGGTCCGCATCCGACGGCACCCAGTCTGCCGCTGCGGCGTTTTGCCGGACCTGCTCAGGCCTGGTGGCACCGGCAATAACGCTGGCCACGGACTTTTGGGCCGCCAGCCAGGAAAATGCGACCTCGATTTCGGTCAGGCCGCGCTGCTTCGCGAACCGGCTGAACGCGCCCAGCTGTTCCCAGTCGGCGTCGTGCACCATGTTCGTGCGGGTATGGCTGAGCCGGGACCCCTCCGGTGCGTGGCCGGGCGCGTACTTGCCCGTCAGCAGCCCGTTGGCCAGCGGGAAGTACGGGAGGACCCCCAGCCCGAATTCCTCTGCTGCGGGAGTCACCTCGAGTTCCGCGCGCCGGTCCAGGAGGTTGTAATGGTTTTGGGTGGAGATGAAGCGGGCTCCACCCAGCTGCCGCGCCACGTACTCAGCCTGGGCGATCTGCCACCCGGCCCGGTTGGAGTGGCCGATGTAGCGGACTTTTCCGCTGCTGACGAGCGCGTCGAGCGCGGCGAGGGTCTCCTCGATGGGCGTCAGCGGGTCCGGCGTGTGGAACTGGTACAGGTCGATCCAGTCCGTGCCCAGCCGGCGCAGCGAGGCTTCCACCGCCTGGATGATGTAGCGCCGTGATCCGCGGGCGCCGAAGTCGAGGCCGCTGGCACCCTTCATGTCCATCCCGAATTTGGTCGCCAGGACCACGTCCGCGCGCCTGTTGCCCAGGGCCTTTCCCAGCATGGTTTCGCTCAGCCCGGGTTCGCGGCCGTACGTGTCGGCGACGTCGAACAGGGTGATCCCGGCATCGAGGGCCGCGGAGACCACGGCGTCGGTGGCCTCCTGGGATTCGGTGGCGGTGTTGGCGCGGCCAAGGTTGTTGCAGCCCAGGCCCACCGTGGAGACGGTCAGGCCGGATTTTCCAACGCGGCGGTACGTGGTCACGGACGGCTCCTAGAGGCTGAAGCCGGTGGCGGGCTTGGCGGAGTGCTTGAGTTTGAAGTTGGCCGGCTCATTGAAGGGCGCGGCTCCGATGCTGAGCTTGGTGAAGTCCAGGTCCTCGCCGCGGGCGCAGATCTTGATGGCGTTGACGGCCTTGTTCACGTCCGGGCAAAGGCAGAAGATGTTCAGCTTGTAGTCGGTGAATTCGGAGCGCTCCACGGTACCGAGCCCCCGCCATGCGAGGTGGCTGATGAGGGCGTCCTTCGCCTTTTCCTCCAGGTAGCGGTCCCGGTCGGTGCCTTCCCTGGTCTTCAGGGCGAACTGGGCCACCACCCAGAACTGTTCCCCCTCCGGGATCTCCGCGTAGCCGTCCTCGGCGCACTGCACGGCGAAGGCGTCCAGGAGGCCCTCGGCGGCATCAGGGTCGGCGACGTCCGTCTCTTCCGTTGTGCTCTGGTGTCCCACAACGCCGAAGTTCATCACGAACTGGGCGTAGTCCTCGTCGAACCAGGCCTCCCTGAAGTGGAGGGTTCCCTCGTCGTCGCGCTTGTAGACCCTGACTATTCCGCTCATCCACGTCCCTTTGTGAACCATTCGACGTCGGTACCGTCGAAAGGTGCCTGCTGTGCCTTGACGGCCTGGTAAAGCTTTTCTGCGGAGGCCTGGAGGGACTCTGCCAGCGCTGTGGGGTAGTCCATCGCCACCCGGTGTTCAGCGAATTCGTCCTCGTCGTCAATAAAGACACCGCGGCTGGCCGTCCGGACCACGTCCAGGTCCATGTCGATGACGTGGAACTCTGTGACTTTCGGGCGGATGGTGTTCCACTCGTGCGCGACGGCCAGGTCGATGTAGATCCGCACCCCGCCGGGGTGGGCGTCATCGTAGAAGGTGGCAACCCAGTCGCCGTCGCGGGGTACCAGGAGCACGGCGTCGGACTTGGTGTAAAAGGCGGCACCGGGCCGGGAACAGAATTCGTTGGTGCCCTGGAAAATCCACCAGCCGTGCCGGTCCTCGCCCAGGTAGCGGCCCGGCACCACCCAGTGGGCTTTGCCGTTCCACTTGCGGTTGCGCGCCACCACCAGCTGTCCGGGCTCCAGGCCTTCCGGAACACGGGTCCCCGCGGGGTGGTCCTCCGCCGCCGGCTCCCGCAGGACCCCCGGATACTTCAGCTCAACTTCCCCCCTCACAGGATGGGAAGGCTGCCGGTGGTGGGGTGCTGCTGCCCAGGCAGGGGACGCGCGAACGGAACCTTTGTTCCCAGAACCTGCGCGACGACGTCGTGCGCTATCTGCTGGGCGGTCAGCCCAACGCGTTCCAGGACCTGCTTGCGGGTGCCGTGGTCCAGGAACTCAACCGGCAGGCCCACCTCGTTCAGGGCAGTATCCACGCCTGCCGCGCGCATTTCCTGCCGGATCCGCGAGCCCACGCCGCCGGCCCGGACGCCGTCCTCGATGCAGATCACCAGCCGGTGGTGCGAGGCCAGCGCAATGATGGAACGGCGGACCGGAAGCACCCAGCGCGGGTCCACGACGGTGGTGCTGATGCCCTGCGCGCCGAGCCGGTTGGCGACGTCCAGGGCAAGCTCTGACATGGCACCGACGCTGATGATCAGGACATCGTTTTCGGTGGACCCGGAGGGACGGCGGGCCAGGACGTCCACGCCGTCGCTGAGGCGTTCCAGCGCTTCAATTTCGGCGCCGACGGACCCCTTGGAGAAGCGGACCACGCTGGGCGCGTCGCTGATGGCAACGGCCTCCCGAAGTTCCTCGCGGAGCCGGGTGGCGTCGCGGGGCGCGGCCAGGTGGAGCCCCGGAACGATTTGGACCATGGACATGTCCCACATGCCGTGGTGGCTGGCGCCGTCGGGTCCGGTAACCCCGGCACGGTCCAGGACGATGGTGACGCCTGCCTTGTGCAGGGCAACGTCCATGAGCAGCTGGTCGAAGGCGCGGTTAAGGAAGGTGGCGTAGACCGCCACCACCGGGTGCAGGCCCCCGAAGGCCATCCCCGCAGCAGCGGTGAGGGCATGCTGTTCGGCGATGCCGACGTCGATGACCCGCTCCGGGTGCCTGGCAGCGAACTTGTGCAGCCCCACGGGAATCAGCATGGCGCCGGTGATGCCTACGACGTCGTCACGCTCGTCCGCGATGGCCGCGATTTCGTTGGCGAAGACGGAGGTCCAGGACTGGGCACCCGCGGTGCCGGTGGGCTCGCCCGTTTCCGGATCGATGATGCCCACGGCGTGGAACTGGTCGGCCTCGTGGGCACGGGCGGGGGCGTAGCCGTGACCCTTCTCGGTCATGGCGTGCACAATGACGGGCCCGTTGTAGTGCTTGGCCGTGGCGAGGGCATGCTCCATGGCCTGGAGGTTGTGCCCGTCAACCGGTCCGATGTACTTCATGCCCAGGTCCTCGAACATGCCCTGGGGAGCCCACCAGTCCTTGATGCCCTTCTTCATGGCATGCAGGCTCTTGTAGGTGAACTGGCCCGCCGGGCCGCCGTTCTGGAGCTTCTTCTTCCACCAGTCCAGCGCCACCTCGTACGCCGGGGCCGCGCGGAACGAGTCGATGGTGGGGCGCAGCGAGGCGAGGTAGTCCGCGAAACCGCCAACGGTGGGCGCGTAGGACCTGCCGTTGTCGTTGACCACGATGACGACGCGGCGCCGCCTGTCGGCCGCAATGTTGTTGATGGCTTCCCAGGCCATGCCGCCGGTCAGGGCGCCATCACCGACGACGGCGACGACGTGCCGGTCGCCCTGGCCGGTCAGCTGCCGGGCACGCGAGATGCCGTCGGCCCATGACAGCGAGGAGGAAGCGTGCGAGCTTTCCACGATGTCGTGCTCTGACTCCGAACGGGACGGGTAACCCGAGAGGCCGCCTTCCTGGCGGAGGGTGCTGAAATCCTGGCGGCCGGTCAGCAACTTGTGGACGTACGACTGGTGGCCCGTGTCGAAGACGATGCTGTCACGCGGCGATTCGAAGATGCGGTGCACGGCGAGCGTCAGTTCCACCACGCCAAGGTTAGGGCCGAGGTGTCCGCCCGTCTGGGAGACGTTCGTGATCAGGAAATCCCTGATCTCCGAAGCCAGCTGCTTGAGCTGTTCTTCGGTTAACTCGTTCAGGTCCTGCGGATTCCGGATGGTGTCCAAGATTCCCAATGACCCCTCCTTCGGGTGGTAGACGTGCCGTTTAACTCTAACGCCTTGGTACAAATGCAAAGCCGAAGCCCCGGCTGGTCGGTGACCGGCCGGGGCTTCGGGATGGTGGTGCCTGCTGGGCAGTTACCGCTAGTTCGCGGAGATCTGGCGCAGCACGTACTGCAGGATGCCGCCGTTGCGGTAGTAATCCGCTTCACCCGGGGTATCGATGCGCAGGACCGCGTCGAAGGACTTTGTGGATCCGTCTTCGGCGGTTGCGGTGACCTTGAGGGTCTTGGGCGTGGTGCCCTCGTTCAGGGCAGTGACGCCCTCAACGGAGAACGTCTCCGTGCCTGCCAGGCCGAGCGTCGCGGCGGACTCGCCGGCCGGGAACTGCAGCGGCAGGACGCCCATGCCGATGAGGTTGGAGCGGTGGATGCGCTCGTAGCTCTCCGCGATGACGGCCTTGACGCCCAGCAGGGCCGTGCCCTTCGCGGCCCAGTCACGGGACGAGCCGGAACCGTACTCCTTGCCGGCCAGGACCACCAGCGGGGTGCCGGCTGCCTGGTAGTTCTGCGCGGCGTCGTACACGTAAGCCTGCGGGCCGCCTTCCTGGGTGAAGTCGCGGGTGAAGCCACCTTCGACGCCGTCCAGGATCTGGTTCTTGATGCGGATGTTCGCGAACGTTCCGCGGATCATGACCTCGTGGTTGCCACGGCGGGAGCCGTAGGAGTTGAAGTCCTTGCGCTCCACGCCGTTGGCCAGCAGGTACTGGCCGGCAGGGGTGTCGGACTTGAACGAACCGGCCGGGGAGATGTGGTCGGTGGTGACCGAATCGCCCAGCTTGAGGAGTACGCGGGCACCGGTGATGTCCTTGACCGGCTCCGGCTGCGCCTGCATGCCCTCGAAGTACGGGGGCTTCCGGACGTAGGTGGAGTTCGGGTCCCAGGCGAAGGTGTCACCGGCGGGGGTGTCGAGCGCCTTCCAGCGCTCGTCGCCGTCGAAGACGCCTTCGTAGCCCTTGGCGAACATCTCTTTGTCGATCGAGGAGTCGATGACCTGCTGGACCTCAACCGGGTTCGGCCAGATGTCCTTCAGGAAGACGTCGTTGCCGGCCTCGTCCTTGCCCAGGGCATCGGTTTCGAAGTCGAAGTCCATGGAACCGGCCAGGGCGTACGCGATGACCAGCGGCGGGGAGGCCAGGTAGTTCATCTTGACGTCCGGGTTGATGCGGCCTTCGAAGTTGCGGTTGCCCGAGAGGACAGCAGCGACGGCGAGGTCGTTGGCCTGGATTGCCTCGGAGACTTCGGCTTCCAGCGGGCCGGAGTTGCCGATGCAGGTGGCACAGCCGTAGCCCACGATGTAGAAGCCCAGCTTCTCCAGGTAGGGGGTCAGGCCGGACTTTTCGTAGTAGTCCGTGACGACCTTCGAGCCGGGGGCAACGGAGGTCTTGACCCATGGCTTGGCGGTGAGGCCCTTTTCGACGGCATTGCGGGCCAGCACGGCGGCGGCGAGCATGACTGACGGGTTGGACGTGTTGGTGCAGGACGTGATGGAGGCGATGGTGACCGCTCCGTGGTCCAGCTCAAACTCGCGTCCATCGGCCATCTTGACCGGAACCGGGCTGGAGATGCGTCCGGCGCCGCCGTGCGCTGCCGAGTACTTCGGCGGTTCGCGGTCGGTGTCGGAGATGTGCGTGGCTCCGGCGGTGAAGGAGGGTGAGTCCGAGGCCGGGAAGGTCTCCTCGAGCGACTCGTCCAGGGTTCCGGCGTCGGCGTCGTGGGAGACATAGTTCTTGAGGTCGTGGCGGAACTCGTCCTTGGCCTCGGTCAGCTCGATGCGGTCCTGCGGGCGCTTGGGGCCTGCAATGGACGGCACAACCGTGGACAGGTCCAGTTCCAGGTACTCCGAGAACTTGATGTCGCGGGACGGATCGTGCCAGAGGCCCTGTTCCTTGGCGTAGGACTCCACGAGTGCCACGTTCTGGTCCGAGCGGCCGGTGAGGCGCAGGTAGTCCAGCGTGACGTCGTCGATGGGGAACATGGCGGCGGTGGAACCGAATTCCGGGCTCATGTTGCCGATGGTGGCGCGGTTGGCGAGCGGCACTGCGGCCACGCCTTCGCCGTAGAACTCGACGAACTTGCCCACTACACCGTGCTTGCGGAGCATCTCGGTGATGGTCAGCACAACGTCGGTGGCGGTGGCGCCTGCGGGGATGCTGCCGCTCAGCTTGAAGCCGACGACGCGCGGGATGAGCATGGAGACGGGCTGGCCGAGCATGGCTGCCTCGGCTTCGATGCCGCCGACGCCCCAGCCGAGCACGCCCAGGCCGTTGACCATGGTGGTGTGCGAATCGGTGCCGACGCAGGTGTCCGGGTAGGCGCGGAGGGTGCCGTCAACCTCGCGGGTCATGACGGTGCGTGCCAGGTATTCGATGTTGACCTGGTGCACGATGCCGGTTCCCGGGGGAACCACCTTGAAGTCATCGAATGCGGTCTGGCCCCAGCGCAGGAACTGGTAACGCTCACCGTTGCGCTGGTATTCGATCTCCATGTTGCGCTCCAGCGCGCCGGAGTTGCCGAATGCATCGATCTGGACCGAGTGGTCAATGACCATCTCGGCAGGTGCCAGCGGGTTGACCCGCTTGGGGTCGCCGCCCAGTTCCTTGACGGCTTCACGCATCGTCGCCAGGTCCACCACGCAGGGGACGCCGGTGAAGTCCTGCATGATCACGCGTGCCGGCGTGAACTGGATTTCTGTATCGGGCTGGGCGTTGGGATCCCAGCCGGCCAAGGCGCGAACGTGATCGGCAGTGATGTTCGCGCCGTCCTCGGTCCTCAACAGGTTTTCAAGCAATACCTTGAGGCTGAACGGAAGGTTTTCTGCACCTTCAACGGAGTTCAACCGGAAAATTTCGTATTCGGTTCCGGCTACATTAAGTTTGCCTTTTGAACCGAAGCTGTCCACAGTGCTCATCGCAGGACTCCTCTCGCAACAGTTTCATCTTTGTCGCGCGGTTGACCGCCTGCTAGTTAGGACGCCCTAATTAGTTCCGGGCCCGAAAATTGCACACGGCCGGCCGTGATTACGGAGCGCGACGTGGGACTACTACGCCCCATAGTAGTGGCATCATCCGCCGGGAGTCAGTAGGGCAACGGTCTCCATGTGGTGGGTATGGGGGTAGAGGTCGAAGGCCCTGAGCCCCGCCAGGTCCCAGCCGGACTGCCGGAAGTAACCTACATCACGGGCGAACGACGCCGGATCGCAGGACACGTAGGCAATGGCGCGCGGCTGCGACGCCACGAGCTGGCCCACCACCGCCTTGCCGGCGCCGGCCCTGGGCGGGTCCAGGATCAGGGCGTCGAAATTCCGCGGTTTTTGGCGGAGGATCCGCTCCACGCGGCCTTGGACGATCTCCACCTGCGGCGCTGCGTGCAGGTTCTTGCGCGCGTCCCGGCTGGTTCCGGGAGCACCTTCCACGGACAGCACGGAGCCCGTCTCCCCCACTGCGTCGGCCAGCACGGCCGTGAAAAGGCCGGCACCGGCATAGAGGTCTGCCACCACGGCGCCGGCATGCAGGAATCCGCCGCTGTGCAGGAATTCTGTGACAGCCCCCACAAGTGCCCCGGGCGCGTCGCGGTGGATCTGCCAGAACCCGGCACCGGTGACCCGGTAGTCGTGCCCCGCCGCCGATTCCTGCACCCACATGCGGCCCCGGACCTGCCGGACGTCTTCCGTGGCCGGGTCGAAGGAGGCAACCGAGACGTCCTCCGGCAGAGCGGCCGCGATGGCGTTGAGCCGCTTGGCTTTTGTCCCGGGGGCCGGGGCGAGCAGCACCAGCGGCCGGGAACCGTTGCCCGGGGCAGCCACCTCCACCCGTTCGATGCCCTGCAGGTCGATGTCCCACAGCCGCAGGTTGTTGATCGCATCGGTGGCCAGCGGCATCTCCCGCACGGGAACGATGTGCCCGGACCGGTGGGCGTGCATGCCCAGTTTGCCGCCCGGGGTGACCGAAAAGCTGGCGCGCGTCCGCCACCCCAGCCCGCTGCCGCCGTCGGACGCTTCCCCCACGGACTCCACCGCGTTGGCATCCAGCCCCGGCGGCAGGTGCTCGACGCCGGCCAGCCGGCTGAGCTGCTCGGCCAGCACCTCGGCCTTCAGGCTCCGCTGCCGCGCCAGGGCAATGTGCCCGAATTCCGCACCGCCCACGGGCGGATGGCCGTGCCCCCACGCGCGGCGGGCATCGGCCGGGCGCCAGAAGTGCTCCACGCGGTCCGGTGAGGCGTCCAGCACTTCGACGACGTCGGCGCGCCAGAACTTGGCCTTGTCCTCCGCGTCCGTCAGCCGCACCCGGACCTTTTCGCCGGGGATGCCGTGCCGGACAAAGATGACGCGTCCCTCATGCCGGGCAACGGTGTGGCCGCCGTGGGCAATCGGCCCAAGGTCGAGGACCGCTTCTTCGCCGGCGTGCCCGCCGGCATCCGGCGTCAGGGCTGGTGTGGTGGATGTTCTGGCAATCATTGGACGTCCTGGAGGTTCTTTGCTTCTTCGGATGATTTGAGCTGCCACGGGACACTGGCCACCATGACCCCTGGTTCGAAATGCAGCCGTGTCTTGATGCGCAGCGCGGTCTGATTGTGCACCAGCTGCTCCCACCACTTGCCCACGACATATTCGGGGATGTACACCACGATGAGGTCGCGCGGTGAATCAAGCCGCATCTGCTTGATGTACTCCATGATGGGGTTGACCGTTTCCCGGTAGGGGCTTGCCAGCACTGTCAGCGGCACGGGGATTTCAAGCTTGTCCCAGTCGGCTACCGTCTGGGCTGTCTCCTCCGTGTCGATGTCCACGGTGATGGCGTCCAGCCGCGAAGGCCGGGACGCGCGGGCGTAGGCCAGGGCCCGCAGAACGGGCTTGCGGACGTGGGATACCAGCAGGACCGCGTGGACCCTGGTGGGCAGAGCGCGCGGCGATGAGTCCTCGTCCACTGCGAGCTCCTTGGCCACGTTGTCGTAGTGCGCCCGGATGCTCCACATGATCAGGAAAAGCACGAACATGGCGAGCAACGCGATCCACGCGCCCTGCTCGAATTTGGTGATCAGGACGATCACCAGGACCAGCGCCGTCATGCCGAAGCCGATGCTGTTGATGGTGCGGGACTTGAGCATGCGGCGCCGCACCGCTTTGTCCTTGGCCAGTTTCAGCTCCCGGCCCCAGTGCCGGATCATGCCCAGCTGGCTGGCGGTGAAGGAGATGAAGACGCCCACGATGTAGAGCTGGATGAGTTTGGTCACGTCCGCGTTGAACGCGATGATCAGCACCAGCGCACCGGCTGCGAGGGCAAGGACGCCATTGCTGAAGGCGAGCCGGTCGCCGCGGGTCCGCAGCTGCCGGGGAAGGTAGCCGTCCTGGGCCAGGATGGAACCCAGGACCGGGAAGCCGTTGAAGGCGGTGTTGGCCGCAAACACGAGGATGACGCCGGTGGCAGCCACCACGATGTAGAACGGAATGGACCCGGCCCCGAAGATGGTCTGGGCGATCTGGCTGATGGCGGGGTTCTGGATGTAGCCCTCGGGCAGCGGGCTGCCGTTCAGCAGGAACTCGGTGGCGGGGTCCAGGACGATGTGGACCTTGGTGGCGTTGGCCAGGTAGATGATGCCGGCCAGCATCGCGGCGCCGATCACGCCCAGGAGCAACAGGGTGGTGGCGGCGTTTTTGCTCTTGGGCGGGCGGAAGTTGGGCACGCCGTTGCTGATCGCTTCGACGCCGGTGAGTGCGGCGGCACCCGAGGAGAAGGCCCGCAGCAGGAGGAAGGCGCCGGCCAGTCCCACCAGCCCCTCGTCAAAGCCGGGGGCGGGCACGATGGTGAAGGCGGCCGACGGGGCCTCCCCCAGTCGGCCGGTGGCCGCCTGGAAGATTCCCACCGCCGTCATGCCGAGGATCGAGGCCATGAAGATGTACGTCGGGACGGCGAAGACGCTCCCGGCTTCCTTGACGCCGCGCAGGTTCACGAGGGCAAGGACGACGACGCCGATGGTCGCGATGACTGCCTGCTGCCCGTGCAGCGACGGGATGGCTGTGGTGACGTACGCGGCGGCTGAGGAGATGGACACGGCAACGGTCAGGACGTAGTCCACCAGCAGGGCCGACGCCACCGTCAGTCCCGCGTACTTGCCGAGGTTCTCCCCGGCGATCTCGTAGTCTCCGCCACCCGAGGGGTAGGCGTGGACGTTCTGCCGGTAGGAGGCCACCACCGTCAGGAGCACAACGATGACGGCCAGTCCCACCCAGGGTGAAAACGCCACGGCAGTGACGCCGGCCAACGCCAGGGTAAGCAGGATTTCATCCGGCGCGTAGGCTACGGATGAAAGGGCGTCGGACGCGTACACCGGAAGTGCAATCTTCTTCGGAAGCAGGGTATGGGCCATGCGGTCATTCCGGAACGGCCTGCCTACCAGCACGCGTTTGACGGCGTTCAATATTGTCAGCACTCCACAAAGCTAGTCGGATTCCCGGGTGATGTCATGACGGCATCGGGGCGGCAGGAACCTGCCGGGCTGCCGGTAGAGTTCTAGCTGCACAACCTGGACGGAATTACAGAGGAGATACGGTGGCGCATTTCGTGATCATGGGATGTGGCCGGGTGGGGGCGACGCTGGCGCACACGCTGGAGGATGCCGGGCATTCCGTAGCCATCATCGACCAGGACGACCGCGCCTTCCGCCGGCTCCGCCAGGGTTTCACCGGCCGCAAGGTCACCGGCGTCGGCTTTGACCGCGACACCCTCAAGCAGGCAGGCGTGGATGAGGCCTATGCCTTCGCCGCGGTGTCCAGCGGTGACAACTCCAACATCCTGGCCACCCGGGTGGCCCGCGAAACCTTCCACGTCCCCCACGTCGTCGCCCGGATCTACGATCCCGGCCGCGCCGAAATCTACCAGCGACTTGGCATTCCCACCGTCGCGGCGGTGCGCTGGAGCGCAGACCAGGTGCTGCGCCGCATCCTTCCCGAGCAGCACCTCGCAGGTGACTTCCGTGAACCATCGGGACGCCTGGTCCTGGCCGAACTTGACCTCGACGCCGGCTGGATCGGCCACCGGATCACCAGCATCGAGAAGGCGGCCGATGTCCGCGTGGCCTACCTCACCCGCTTCGGTGAAGGACTGCTGCCTGACGCCGGAACCGCCTACCAGGACGGCGACACCGTGCACGCCATGCTGCAGGTTGACCGCAGCTCGCAGGTCGCCCAGATCCTGGCCAAAGCCCCCGCCAAGGAGATGCAGTGAAAGTCGTTATCGTCGGCGCAGGCAGCGTCGGGTCGTCCATCGCCAGGGAACTGCTGGCGCACAAGCATGAGATCCTGCTGATCGACCTCAAGCCGGAAGTAATCGGGCGCAGCGGCCTTCGGGGCGCGCACTGGCTGGTTGGCGATGCCTGCGAATTGAGTACGCTCCAGGGCGCGAAGGTGGAGGAAGCGGATGTGGTGGTGTCCGCCACCGGCGACGACAAGGTCAACCTGGTGGTGTCCTTGCTGGCGAAGACCGAGTTTGGCGTCGGCCGCACGGTGGGCCGCGTGAACAACCCCAAGAACGACTGGATGTTCAACGATTCCTGGGGCGTGGACGTCGCCGTGAACACCCCGCAGCTGATGACCGCGCTGGTGGAGGAAGCCGTGGAAATCGGCGACCTGGTCCGGCTCCTGACCCTCCAGACCGGCGTTTCCGCGCTGGTCGAATTTACCGTCCCCCATGATTCGCACGTGATTGGCCAGACCGTGGGAGAGATCCGCTGGCCGGAGGATTCCACCCTGGTGGCAATCCTGCGGGACCACGCCCCCATCACTCCCAGCCGTGATGACGTCATCGACGGGGGCGACGAGCTGTTTTTCGTCACCACCATCGCGGCGGAGGACGATCTGCGCGCCCTGCTTTCCGCCGATGCCGCGGAAACGGCCGGTGCGGCGCGTCCAGGTGCCGAAGAGCCGGCAGTTGCCGCGCCCGCCGAGCAGCAGGCGCCCGAGGACGACGGCTTCGACGGCTAAGGGGCGTCAGGCTTTCGCTGCCGGCCCCTCGCCTGCAAGGTCGTCGGCCGGCGCCGGCCGGGTGACCAGCCAGGCGATCCAGACGCCCAGGATGTACAGCGGAGCGCCCATCAGGAGCCGGGTGGTGGCAAGTGCGGCAAGGCCGTCCTGGCCCATCAGGTACAGCGGAACCTGGACGATGAGCCGCAGTGCCAGGACAGCCACGATGATCCACGTCCCCAGCTGGTAGGCCCTGAGCCGGTCCGGTTCCTTGCGCCAGTCAAGGCCTTCGTTGCGGATGAAGCCAAAGAGCAGGCCGGCCACGGGCCACTTGATGAAGACCGAGACCGCCATCGCCAGGATGTAGCCCGCGTTGGTGAAGAAGCCGAGGAGGTAGAAGTCCTCGGCCTTCCCGGTGGTGTTGGCCAGCCAGGCGGAAATTCCGACGCCGACAACACCGGCAAGTGCCTGGGTGAGGGGCCGCCGCTGGATCAGCCGTACGACCGTAAACACCGCTGCCGCGGCCAGCGCGGCAATGAGGGACAGCGTAAGTTCCTGGGTGATGGTGAAGGTCACCAGGAAGACCAGGCCCGGCATGATGCTTTCGGCGATGCCCTGGACTCCACCGGCGCTGCGCAGGACATCGACCCGGCCGTCGTGGGTACGGTGCAGGCCGGCCTTGGCAGCGTAGTCGGCGGCGAGGCCGGCAACGGGCGAGGGCTCCTGGGGCGTCCGCGGATCCCTTTCCTGGCCGCTGCCCTCGGACTGGGACGGGTCGGGCTGGGGCGCGGTCATTCGTTCTCCTGGTGGGACAGTATTTCGTAGCGGGGGTTGAACATGGTGGGCATGCCCTCACTGCGGGACAGCATGCCTTCAAGCCGGAGTTCGGTTCCCGCTTCAATGCCCGGCACGCGCCTGCGTCCGAGCCACACCACGCGGAGCCTGGCACGCCGGCCCTGCGCAACTCCCGCCCGTTCGGGTTCGGCGTCGGAAACGATGGCGCTGAAGGCGGCCGTCCGGTCGGCCGGGACGTAGGTGATGGATTCGATGCGTCCCTGGCAGAGCACGCGGCCCTTGGGCGGCAGCTGGCTGAGGGGGGTGATCCCGGCGTCGCCGCGTGATGTTCCCCCTGGCACAGGATCAGCCAATTGCTGTGGTTTCCGGCCCACGCTCTGGTTCCTGCAGGTTGGGGGCAGCCGGCGGCGGCGTGGTGGTGGCGTCCTTGGGCAGCCGCAGCTGGAGCAGGTCACGGGGCGGCATGGGGCTGTCGCCGCGGATCACCACCACCTGCCGGAACAGGGCTTCGAGCGGTTCTGCTGCCTGGCGTTCCAGGGCCGCTGCACCGCCGAGGACACCGCGGAGGAACCAGCGGGGACCGTCGACGCCGATGAAGCGGGCCACACGGTAGCCCTGGCTGCCGTCGGGGAGGCCTGCGGGAAGCTTGGCTACGAGTTCGGTTCCGAACGTGCCCTCGATTTCCTCGACCTGGCCGCCCTGGGCGCCCACGGATTGCCCGATCTGGCCGCGGATCTCGTCCCACAGCTCCTCCGTCTTCGGCGCGGCGAACGCCTGCAGCTGGAGGCTGGACCCGTTGAGGTCCAGGGTGACCGCGACAACGCGCTGGGTGGCTTCCTCCACCTCGAGGCGCAGCTGGAGGCCCTCGCTGGGGGTGATCAGGAGCGCGCCAAGGTCAACGTAGCCGTCGCGGCTGCTGATCTCGGATTCATCGAACGGCCCGCCGGTGCGGCGTCCGATGCCGTCCGTAACGGCCTCTGCGGCGTCCGCGGCCGTCAGCGGCTCGTCCGGTTCGGCTGCCTGTTCCTTCTTGGCTTTCCTGCCGAGCCCAAAGACCATGAGGGGTGTCTCCTTTAATTATGAAAGTTCCGGTCCGGCCCAAGGCGGCCCCGCCGTCGTTCTGTGCTGTCCCCGGCCGGTCAGCTGCCGGGGCAATGAATCAGGCTCAGGGCAGGTTGAAGCCGCCGGTTGACCCGAAACCTCCCGTGCCGCGCACGGAGTCGCTCAATTCGTTGACGGGGATGAACTGCGCATGCTCGACGCGCTGGATGACCATCTGCGCAATTCTATCGCCGCGCCGGAGTTCTATGGCCTGGCTGGCATCAGTGTTCAGCAGCGTGACGGAAATTTCACCGCGGTAGCCTGCATCCACTGTTCCGGGGGCGTTCACGATGGTGAGGCCGTGCTTGGTGGCCAGGCCGGACCGGGGGTGGATCAGGGCCACGAAGCCGTGTGGAAGCGCAATGGCCACCCCGGTAGGGACAAGCCTGCGCTCCCCCGGCTGCAGGACAACGTCTTCCCTGGCACGGAGGTCGGCGCCGGCGTCGCCCGGATGCGCGTAGGAGGGCGCTTCGAGGCCGGGGTCCAGCATCTTCAGCTGGACTTCGAGGGTGGGAGCCGGAGCGCCGGCGGCCAGGCCTGCGGGCGCGTCGCCGGAAACAGTGTCAAGTGTGGCGGGTTGGTCAGTCACAGTCACTCACTCTAACCCGCGCGCCCGTATCCGTCCTAGGGCGGGCCCTCCATCTCCAGGACGCGCTCCTGCGGACGCTGCCAGGACGTCCTGTGCGGCCGGGCGCCAAGATGAAATAGCCAGGCAAAGGTGGAAAGCTTGGCGCATGCCCGAATCAAGCTCCCCTGCGCCCGTTCCCCACCAGCCGTCCACGGGAGCGCCGGTGATCTACAAAGAGAAGCTCTGGCCCAATGCCTGGATGTGGATCATCGCGGCCGGCGTCTCCGGGGCCGGGATCCTGGTGTTCGCCCCCATCAGTGCGGCCGCCGGCTACACCGCCGCAGCGGTGCTTTTTGCCATCATTGCCGTCCTCCTGATTCTGTCCACCCCCAGCATCGTGGTGACCGACGACGCCCTGACCGTGGGGCGGGCAACCATCGAGCGCAGGTTCGTGGGAGCGGTCCAGCAGTTCCGCGGCGAGGAAGCAACGGCGGAACGCGGGACGCGGCTCAACGGACTGGCATACCTCTGCATCCGGGGCTGGATCGATCCGGTCGTGAAGGTGGACATCACCGACCCGGCGGACCGGACCCCGTACTGGCTAACCTCCACCAGGAATCCTGACCAACTCACGGCAGCCCTGACCTGCAGGTAGCACCCGGCCCCGGCTTCGGGCCTGGCCCTTCGCAACCCTTGCAGCGGGACTCGCAGCCCCGTTACCTGCCCCTACCTCCCCCGGACGTACCCGGATCCTGCGGAAAATCGCGGCGCGCCCTGCCCCTTGAGCCAAAACAGGTGCAGCGGGTGGCAGAGTTTCGGTTGATAGTAATGCCAGGGTGGAGGATTTGTATGCAGGATCTACGGCTTGTAGGCGTGCACGACGACGGGACGCACCTCCTGTTGAGCAGTGCCGGCGGCGAGATGTTCCAGCTGCCGATCGACGAAGCGCTGAGGACGGCGAGCCGGACAACGGGAAAGCGGTCGGCCGAGCGGCCTGCCATTCCCATGTCCCCTCGGGATATCCAGGCACGGATCCGTGCCGGTGCCACGGCAGCCGATGTTGCTGAACTGTCCGGCCTGCCGCTCGCAAAGGTTGAACGCTACGAGGGCCCGGTCCTGGCGGAACGGGAGTACGTGGCGCAGCAGGCACGCAAGGTGGAGGTTGCCACGCCCTCCCCCGGCCACGACGCCTACCGCTCAGCCTTCGGTGACAACCCGGCGACCCTCGCCGAGATGGTGGCCCATCGGCTGTCCGCCCATGGCATCGACCCCTCAACAGTTGAGTGGGATTCCTGGCGCCGGCAGGACGGTACCTGGACAGTTTCGGCCAGTTTTGAGCCGAAAACCGACGGCACGGCGGGCATCGGCGAGGAGCCGCCGGCACTTTGGACTTTCAGCCCTGCCCGCAGGTCCCTGCACAATGCCAACCGCTGGGCGCAGCAGCTCAGTGAACTGGAACCTCTCGACGGCCCCGTCCCCGCCCGGCGCCTCTCGGCCGTGTCAGACCGACCCTTCGACTTTGAAACCGATGCGGACACCGCACGCACTGGCCCCGCCAGCCACACCGGGCCCGCCCAGTCTCCCGGCAAGGAGTCGGACGGCCTGCTGGACATGCTCCGGTCACGCCGCGGACAGCGGCTGGGCGTGGACGAGGATTCCGACGACGCCCTCGCAATGCTGCTGACGCACGGCGTGCCGGCCGCCCATCCGCGGCCCTCGGAAGTCATTCCGGAACCGGAAGAGCAGGACCCGGAGCCGCAGGAAAAGAACGACGACGCTCCCGCCGCCAAGGGCGATTCCTTCATCCGCCGGCGCGACACCCGCCCCTCGATGCTGTCCAGGCTCAGCCTCATTCCGCCGCACCATGATCCAACCGAAGAGGCCTTGCGGCTGCACGACGGCGTCAGCACCGAGACGCGCGAAATCACCATCGTTGCGTCCCCCACGCGTCCATCCGTGGCCACGCCATCCGCTGAGGGAGATGGCGGGCCTGCACTCGGTACAGGCGCAGCAACGGGCACATCCCCGTCTTCCGGTGCCGGACTCGACGAACTGCTGGGTGGAAATGTCCGGCGCAGGGCATCACGCCACGACGAGGGCTCTCCTGCGACAGGCCAGTTGCCCGAGACGGACGCCCCGGAACGCCAGCCGTCCAGGCCCAAGCGTTCCAGTGTGCCGTCCTGGGATGAGATCGTCTTCGGCACCCGGGGCGACTAGCACGGTCCGCTAGCCACCGAAGTTCCATCGCCACCAGCGGCCCGTCAGTTACTGTGGCAGCCGCTAAGAGCTATGGGGCGCCTTGTCCCGTGCCGGGTCCGCCCGCGCCGCGCCAGAGGCAGGCGTCCACCTCGAAGGGCAGCAACTGGTCCTGTTCTGCCATGAGATTGGCACCATGGGCGGTGACGCGCCTCATGTAATGGCGGCGGCACAGCGTCTCGTAGCCCACTACCGGAGTACTGCCGGCACCGGCGGAAGCGGTCGTTTCCAGTGCCATGTCCACGTCGCCCACCACCACCTGCGCGCCCTCGGTGACCATCACGCCGTCGACCGTCCTGGCGTTGTGCGTGGCACGGCGGCCGCACCAGCACAGCGCCTCCACCTGCAGCACCTGCACCCGGTCCGCCAATTCGATGAGCCGCTGCGATCCCGGAAACAGCCGGGTGCGGAAATCAGCGGTGATGCCGAAGGCGAAAACGTCCACGTCAATCTCGTCAACCACTTTGGCGAGCTGTTCCACCTGCTCGGGCGAGTAGAACTGGGCTTCGTCACAGATCAGATAGTCCACGCGCTGTCCCTGGGTGCGCCGCCGCATGACTTCCTCCCAGAAGTCAGTACCGTCGCCCACTTCCACGGCGTCCTTTTCCAGCCCGAGCCGGCTGGAGATCCGGGATTCACCGGCGCGGTCGTTCCGGCTGAACCGTACCCCGCCCCGTCCCCGCGCGCGGTGGTTGTGGTCCATCTGCAGTGCCAGCGTCGATTTGCCGCAGTCCATGGTGCCGGAGAAAAACACGAGTTCAGCCACGGCGTGGGCCCTTGCCGCCGGCCTGGAAAAACAGCAGCGGAACCTCCCGCTCGGCTTTCGTCAGCGAGCCGTGCTGGCCCACCACCTCCATGGCGGTTGGACGGCTGCGCCGGGTGTCGTACAGGGCAAGGCTGTCCCGCGCCGCGATCATGATGTCACCGATCCTGCCTTCGACGGCGGGACGGACGTCGCCGAACAGGCCGGCGGCCAGCGCTTCTTCCCGGGTGAAGGCCCAGACCCGTCCGCCGAACCGTGCGCGCCAGGCGGCGAGCAGGCGGTCCCGGTCGCCGGCCTCCTCCAGGTACAGGTGCACCATCCTGGGCTCGCCGGCAGTGTGCCGGACGCCATCTACCAGGGCGGGGTCGGCGGAGAAGTCGATCCGGTGCTGCTCGGGCACGTCCAGCATTCCGTGGTCGGCTGTGAGCAGGATGCTGGTGCCGGCCGGAAGCGAGGCGTGAAGCCGCTTCATGGTGGCATCGAGCTCCTCAAGCTGGTGCTCCCATTGCTCCGACTGGCAGCCGTAGCGGTGTCCGGCCTTGTCCAGGTCGTTCAGGTAGAAATACATCAGTGACGGGCCGGAACCGGCCATGGCGTCGGCGGCGGCAGCCGTCCGGGCGTGGGCCGTGGTGGCAGGCAGGAACCGGCCGCCGCGGAGCGCGGCCCGGGTCATGGGCGAGTCGCCGAACTGGGGCAGGCTGATGGTGGTGACGTCCACCTGCCCGGCAGCGCGCTCCAGCACGGTGGGGAAAGGCTGCCACTGCTCCGGGTCCACACCCGGATCCCAGTTCCCCAGCAGGTTGACCACCTTGTCCTGCTCCGGGTCGAGCACGTCGTAGCCCACCATGCCGTGCTGCCCGGGCGGCAGGCCCGTCCCAAAGCTTGCCAGCGCGGCTGCGGTGGTGGAAGGGAACGCCGAGTCGAGCCAGACCGGAATGTCACCCTGCCCGGCCTGGATGACCGACCGCAGGAACGGTGTGTGCGCGGTTTTCTGCTTCAGCAGGTTCCGGCCAAGGCCATCGGCCAGGACCACGCACACCCGTGAGGCGGCGGGCAGTCCCAGCGTGTTGGCGAAACCGTCGATGCCGAGGCTTGCCGCCGCGCTGGTGAGCACGTCGGCGACAGACCGCCGGCCGTAGGCCGGTGCCGGTGGGAGGCCGGAAGCCTGGCCGGCCGGGGCGGAGGGGACGCTGGGGGCGGGGTGGCGTTCTTCCGGCATCTCAGCGCTGCTGGTGGCCGCGGCTCAGGCGCGTACCGAATACACCGGCGCGGGGCCTTGGCGGCAGTGACTGCACGTGCGGAACCGGGCTGCTGGAGCCCGTGTTCACCGCCCGGAGCGCGCGGGCAAACAGCTTGGCGTCCTGGACC
The DNA here is from genome assembly GCF_029222765.1 of Arthrobacter sp. Cr_A7. NCBI lineage: Bacteria > Bacillati > Actinomycetota > Actinomycetes > Micrococcales > Micrococcaceae > Arthrobacter > Arthrobacter sp. Cr_A7. The sequence continues at coordinate 42,101 of NZ_JARHXQ010000093.1, forward strand.
GCCTGCAGGCCGTCCGCCTCCGCGCTGATGCGCAGGACGATGTCCTCCTGGGCGATGGTGCCCGTGTAGCCGTGGTCCGCCTCGCACTGCGGGTCACCGCAGCTGGCCGGACCCATATCCAGCCGCTGCCCGCCGGACCAGGCGATGGACAGCGTCAGTTCGCGGACCGGATCGGAGGGCTTGTAGTCCTGCGGCTGGGCATACATATAGCTGAGCACCACGGAACGGATCTGGGAGACAGGCACGGATTCGGTGGAGATCTGCGCGACGATCTGTTCGCCGGCTTCGTCCAGCTGCTGGTCGTCAACGTGCGTGATCACCAGCATGTCCGCGGTCAGCACCAGGACCGTGATGTGGCGGCGGACTTCGGCGCGGTCAAAGTGGGTTTCCAGGTGCACCAGGTGGGCGACGCAGTCGCGGCCGTCCAGGGCATCGTCCACGACGTCGGCCACGAGGCGGGGGTAGAAACCTGCCTTCTGCAGGGCGCCATCGAGGCTCTGGCCCTGCGAACTGTGGCTGTGTGAGCTGTGGTGGCGGACTGCCTGGTTGTCATTGCCGGGCGTTTCGGGCGCCGACGCGGGAGGCTGTGAGCTCATTACCCTATTTTCACAGATGGCCCCGCCACTTTGCTAACCGCCTCAGCCCAGCATGGCCCGCCGGGCGCTGTCCGTCCGCTGGGCGGCGTTACCGATCCGGACGTCCGCGGCCAGGATGGTGGCTCCTGCCGTTCCGCACAGCACCGGGTTGAATTCCACCAGGGCGATCTCCGGGTGGTTGTCCTTCATCCAGGCCAGCCTGCCGGCAAGGTCCTCGAGTGCCTGCACATCAACGGCCGGCAGTCCCTGGTAGGCGAACAGTTTCCGGGCAGCCCGCGGCGCGCGGATGAAGTCGTGCACGTCCGCGGCGGACAACGGCGGCACCCTGTGGGACCAGTCATCCAGCAGGCTGGTGGCGTCCCCGGCCAGCCCGAACGAAATCACGGGACCCAGCAGCGGGTCCTCGATGGCCCGGAAGGTGCAGGCCTGGCCCACGGGCGCCATGGACTGCACTTCCAGGGACGGGTCGCCGTAAGCGGCGAGCGCCCGGCGCATCTGCAGGACGTTTTGGCGCAGGGACTCCGGGTCCTGGATATCCAGGCGGACGCCGCCCAGGTCAAGCCGGTGCCGGAGGGCGGGATCGGTGGTCTTCAGCGCCACCGGCCAGCCCAGGGATTCAGCCGCCTCAACGGCCTGGTCCGGCGTGTCGAAGCCCACCGACGGGAGGACTGTGATGCCGTAGTGGCCCAGCAGGGACGCGGCCGCCGCCGGGTCAAGCTGTTTGAGCTGTTCCCCCCTGACGTCCCGGAGCAGGACCCCGAGCTCGGCCTGAGCGCGCCGCGGGTCGCAGCCGTCGGGCTCCACGAAATGTCCCTGGTCGCGCGATGCCCACTCCGAATACCTGACCACGGCCGCGAGCGCTGCCACTGCGGCGCCGGGGTTGGAGAAGCAGGGGACGGTCTGTTCCAGGCTTCCCACCATGCCTTCCACGTAGACCGAGGGATCCAGGATTCCGGTGAACGCCGCCACCACCGGCTTTCCGGCCACCGCGGAGCATTCGGCGAGGACCTCGGCGATGCTGTCCACGGTGAGGCCGCGGGCCGGGAGCAGCGCGGCGACGGCCGCGTGCACGGTGTCGGATTCCAGGGTCTTGAGGACTGCGCTGCGCAGGGCCGGCAGGGCGACCGAGCGGCCGGCGTCGAGGTCCACGCCCGTCACCAGCTCTGTGACACTGAGCCCGTGGTCGGCGGCGCTGTCAGCCACCACCTTGCCCAGCGCCTGGGAGTTGCTGAAGATCGCCAGGCCGGGCCCGGCCGGAAGCGGCTGGCCGGAGACAACCTGCGCCACGTCCACCAGCTGCTCAACGGTCTCCACCCGGATCACGCCGGACTGGCGCAGCATGGCGTCCAGCGCCCCGGCCGGAGCCTGGGTGGTACGGACTGCATGGCCCGGGGGCAGGCGCAGGCCCATCGTGTCGGACTTGGCCACGATCACCGGCTTGGTGCGTGCCAGCCGGCGGGCCAGGCGGGAGAACTTGCGGGGGTTGCCGATCGACTCCAGGTACAGGCCCACGGCGGCGGTGTCGGCGTCGTCCTCCCAGTACTGCATCATGTCGTTGCCCGAGACGTCCGCCCTGTTTCCCGCCGAGAGGAACGTGGACAGGCCAAGCCGACGCCGGCTGGAAGCGGCGTACAGCGAGACGCCGATCGCTGCGGACTGGCTGAACAGGCCCAGGCCTCCGCGCAGGGGCAGGGTGGGGGCCATTGAAGCGTTGAGCGAGACGTCCGGGTGCGTGTTCACGATGCCCAGCGAGGCAGGGCCGATGACGCGCATCCCGTTCGCCCTGGCCTGCCGCACCAGGTCCCGTTGGCGCAGGAGGCCGCGTTCGCCGTCGTCCGCGAAGCCTGCCGAGGCCACCACCAGGCCCTTCACGCCCGCCGCCGCGCACTCCGCCACCACACGCGGAACTTCCTCGTAGGGAACGGCGATCACGGCCAGCTGCACCGGGTCCGGCACTTCGGACAGGCTGCCATAGGACATCATGCCGGCCAGTTCCAGCGCCTCGGGATTGATCGCGTAGACCGGACCGGGGAACCCGCCTTCGATGATGTGTTCGAGGAGTTGGTAGCCGACCGTCCCCCACTTGCGGCTGGCCCCGATGACGGCAACGGACGACGGCGTCAGCAGGTCGCGGACGCTCCTCGCCTCCGCGCGGTGCTCGCGGGATTCCATCACGGCCCGGGATTTCTCGGTGGGGTCGATGTTGAACTCAAGGCTGACGACGCCGTCGTCGAAGTGGCGCTTCACGTCATAGCCGGCGTCGGAAAACACCATCAGCATTTTGCGGTTCTCCGGCAGCACCTCGGCGCTGAACCGGCGGATCCCGTTTTCATGCGCCGCAGCGGCCAGGTGTTCGAGCAGGATGGACCCGAGGCCCCGCCCCTGGTGGGCGTCGGCGATGTTGAACGCCACCTCCGCCTCGGCGGGGTCATCCAGCCGGTCATAGCGGCCGATCCCGATGATCTCGTCCCGGCTGGTGATGACGAAGGCCACCCGGTCCTTGTAGTCCACCTCCGTGAAGCGCTTGAGCTCCTTGCTGGACAGCCTGGCCTTGAAGGCGAAGAACCGCATGTAGATTGAATCCTGCGACTGGCCCATGTGGAAGGCCTGGACCGCGTCGGCGTCCGAGGGATGGATGGGGCGCAAATGCGCCGTCCCGCCGTCACGCAAGACGACATCGGCTTCCCAATGTTCCGGATATTCGCCGTCCCCGGGCTGATCCACCATAGGCTTAGCCTAGCCAAAAACTTCCGCAGCACCCCCGAACGCTGCACAGTAACCCCCAGAAGGATTTACCCGCCCCATGGCCCGCCGCCAAAGTTCAGCCCCTCCCGTGGACAACACCCCCTACACGGAGAACATCGTGGATATCGATGTCACCTCCGAAATGGAGGGCTCCTTCCTGGAGTACGCCTACTCCGTGATCTACTCACGGGCGCTTCCGGATGCCCGCGACGGGCTGAAGCCGGTGCAGCGCCGCATCCTGTACATGATGAGCGACATGGGCCTGCGCCCGGACCGCGGCCACGTCAAAAGCGCTCGCGTGGTGGGCGAGGTCATGGGCAAGCTGCACCCGCACGGCGACACCGCCATCTACGACGCCATGGTGCGCATGGCGCAGGACTTCTCGCTGCGCCTGCCGCTGATCGACGGCCACGGCAACTTCGGCTCGCTCGACGACGGCCCCGCGGCTCCGCGGTACACGGAGGCCAGGCTGGCCGCCGCGGCCCTCACGCTCACCGACCACCTCGACGAAGACGTGGTGGACTTCGTCCCCAACTACGACAACCAGCTGACCCAGCCGGATGTCCTGCCCGCCGCGTTCCCCAACCTCCTGGTCAACGGCGCCACCGGCATTGCCGTCGGCATGGCCACCAACATGGCCCCGCACAACCTGGTGGAGGTGATCTCGGCTGCCCGGCACCTGATCGCCAACCCCGATGCCACGCTGGATGACATCATGCGCTTCGTGCCGGGCCCGGACCTGCCCAGCGGCGGGCGGATCGTGGGCCTGGACGGGATCCGTGACGCGTACGCCACCGGCCGGGGCTCCTTCAAGACCCGGGCCAAGGTGGAGGTGGAGCAGCTGACCGCCCGCCGCACCGGCCTGGTGGTCACCGAGCTGCCGTACATGGTGGGCCCGGAGAAGGTGATCGAAAAGATCAAGGACGCCGTCAACGCCAAGAAACTGACCGGCATCAGCGACATCGTTGACCTGACGGACCGCAAGCACGGCCTGCGCCTGGTGATTGAGCTCAAGAACGGCTTCAACCCCAACGCGGTGCTCCAGCAGCTGTACCGCTACTCGCCGATGGAGGACTCCTTCGGCATCAACAACGTCACGCTGGTGGACGGCCAGCCCCAGACGCTGGGCCTGGTGCAGCTCCTGACCGTCTATGTGAACCACAGGATCGACGTGGTGCGCCGCCGCACCGTCTTCCGGCTGGGCAAGAAGAAGGACCGCCTGCACCTGGTGGAAGGCCTCCTCATCGCCATCGTGGACATCGACGAGGTCATCCAGATCATCCGGTCCTCGGACGAGGCCGCCGCTGCCCGTGCCCGCCTGATGTCCATCTACGACCTCACGGAGATCCAGGCCAACTACATCCTGGAGCTCCGGCTGCGGCAGCTCACCAAGTACTCCCGCATCGAGCTGGAGAAGGAGCAGGACGAGCTGCGCCGCGAGATCGCGGAACTGGAAGCCATCCTGGGTTCGGAGGAACGGCTCCGCACCCTGGTCTCGGACGAGCTCGGCGAGATCGCGGAGCAGCACGGCACCCCGCGCCGGACAGTGCTCCTGGAATCCGAAGCGGTCTCCCCCACCGTTGCTGCGGACATGGCCGCCGTGACGGGCAAGAAGGGCAAAGCCGTGCCGCTGGCCCTGGAAATCGCGGATGACCCCTGCTGGGCGATCCTGACGGCATCCGGCCAGGTGGCCCGCACCAGCAACCAGGAGCCGCTGGCCGAGGCCGGCCCCCGCAGCAAGCACGACGTGTTCACCTCCGTGGTGAAGACGTCGGCGCGCGGGGAGATCGCCGCGGTCACCTCCCAGGGCCGCATGCTCCGCCTCCAGGTCATGGACATGCCGGTCCTCCCGCCGATGTCGGGGCTGCCCAACCTCGCCGGCGGAGTCCCGGCCCGGGAATTCATCACCCTGCTGAAGGGCGAGACGCTGGTGGCGTTCGCGCCGCTGGATGAGGTGCTGGCCATCGGCACTGCCCAGGGCGTGGTGAAGCGTGTCCAGCCGGACTATCCGCTGAACCGCGAAGACTGGGAAGTCATCGCCCTGAAGGACAAGGATTACGTCGTGGGCGTTGCGCCGGCAGGAGCGGATGACGCGGAGCTGGTGTTCCTCACCAGCCAGGCGCAGCTGCTCAAGTTCGGGGCGGCCGCCGTACGGCCGCAGGGACGCACCGCGGGCGGCATGGCCGGCATCAAACTCGCCGCAGACGACCGCGTGCTGTTCTTCGGTGCCGTCCAGCCCAAGGACGAGGCCGCCGTCGTGGTCACCATAGCCGGCACCACCAGCGCCCTTCCCGGCACCGCCCCCGGTACGGCAAAAGTGACCGCCTTCTCGGAGTACCCCGCCAAGGGACGCGCCACCGCAGGAGTCCGGGCGCACCGGTTCCTGCGCGGCGAGGACACGCTGCTGCTGGCCTGGGCGGGGCATGGCCCGGCCAAGGCATCCTCGGCCGCCGGTGTTGCACGGTCCCTGCCGCAGGAGCACGGCCGGCGTGACGGGTCTGGCGTCCCGCTGTCCCAGCCGGTGGAGGCGGTGGGTCCCGCGATGGCCTGGCCGGATCCCGCTTAGACTGCTTCCATGCCTATCGTTCCTGATGAGAAGGACTGGACCTGGGTCCTGTCCCGTCCCTGCCCGGAATGCTCGTTCGACGCCTCCACCGTCACCCCGTCCACCGTCCCGGGGAGCATCGAGAACATGCTTCCCCGGTGGCGGGCTGTGCTCCGCCGGCCGGATGTGGCGGAACGCCCGGACGACCAGACCTGGTCAGCGCTGGAGTATGCCTGCCATGTGCGCGATGTCTTCAGCCTCTTCGACCAGCGGCTCAACCTGATGCTGGATTCAGACGACGCCCGGTTCGAGAACTGGGACCAGGACCAGACGGCTATCGACAAGGACTACGGCAGCGCCGACCCCGCGGTTGTCAGCGCCGAGCTCACGGCTGAGGGGAAGCAGGCGGCGGAGTCCTTCGCCGGCGTCCGCGAGGCGCAGTGGGAACGCACGGGGCTGCGCAGCAACGGGTCCAGGTTCACTGTCCTGACGCTCGCCCAGTACTTCCTGCACGACGTCGTCCACCACCTCCACGACGTGGACGGCTAAGCGTCCCGCACGGTTGTCCCCGCCCGGGAGGCCACCAGGCCTTTCCCTGCCGTCTCATCCTTCGATTCCGCGCCGGCCAGGACCAGCCGGGCATCCTCCGGATCAATGTCCGCCGGGTTGTGCGTCACCAGCACCACGGTGCGGTGGCTCAGCCCGGCCCGCAGGTCGGCCAGCATGGCCCGGGCTGATTCTGCGTCCAGATGCGCTGTGGGCTCGTCCAGCAGGATGACCTCCGCCCCCGTCATCAGCGTGCGGGCAACGGCCAGGCGCTGGCGCTCCCCACCGCTGAGGAAGGCTCCGCCGGGGCCGATCCGGGTGTCCAGGCCGTCGGGCAGCCGCTCCATCAGGCCGGTGAGCCCCACGGCAGCGACGACGGCTTCCATGTCCGCGTCCCCGCGGGTTCCGTCACTGGAGCCGTCGCCGCTTCCGGCGGGGCTGCCCAGCAAAAGGTTGCCACGGATGGTCGAGTCGAAAAGGTGCGCCTCCTGCGGGCACCAGGCTGCCTGCCCTGCGACCCGCGCCTGTCCGGCGGCGGCGGGCAGGAAACCGAGCAGGACCGAGAGCAGCGTCGATTTGCCGGAACCGGACGGCCCCGTGACGGCCAGCCAGCGCCCCGGCTCCGCCACGGCGTCCAAGCCGGTGAACACGGGCACGCCGCCGGGCCAGGCCGCCGCCAGGTTTTCCAGTTCGACGCCGGGCCGGTTGCCGCTGCGCGCCGGTACCGGCTGCAGCCCGTCGGTGCTGTTTCCGCTGGTGCCGTCTCCGGCGGTGCCGGCCGCGTCCAGTGCGCCGGACTCCCCTACCCGCTGCAGGACTGTCCGCAGCGCCGGATACTGGCGCACCGCCGTCGTCATGGCTGCGTAAGGTTCCACGAGCGCGGGGAGCAGCAGGACCACCACTGCTGCGGTGGCGGGGGCAATCCGGCCGTCCAGCACTGCCGGGGCTGCCAGCCAGGCGGCGGCGAGCGCCGCTGCGCCGCAGCAGGCGGTGGTGATGGCGTGGCCCAGCCCGTCCGCCCAGGCGGAGCGCTGGGAGGCCCGGGTGGCGCTTCGGTCCCTGGCCTGCAGCCTGCCAAGGACCAGGGGCGCCACACCGTTGGCGTGGAGTTCGGCGCGCGCGTCAAGCGCCGCCGAGACCTGGCGCAGGACGCCCGAACGCAGCACCTGCTCCGCGGTAGCGGATTTCCGGTCGCCCCAGAGCGCAACGGCCGGTGCCAGCACCAGGCTTGCGATGCCGGCGCCGACGGCGGCGGGCAGCGCGGGCGGCACCAGCTGCCACGTGGTGACCACGGCGAGCACCGACACGGCCACGGCGGTGACGGGCGGCAGGACCACGCGGGGCAGGAGGTCGCGGACGGTGTCGACGTCGTCAATCACCGTTCCCAGCACGTTGCCGCCCTGCAGCAGGCGGCGGAGGGCAAGGGCGCGGCGGCTCAGCGACTCCCAGAGCCGGCCGCGGAGCCGGGTAAGGGCGGCGAAGACGGCGTCATGGAGCAGGAGCCGTTCCCAATACCGGAGCACGGCGCGTCCGATGCCAAAGAAGCGTACGCCCACAATGGCGGTCAGCAGGTACAGGATGGGCGGCTGTTCGCTGGCGCGGATGATGAGCCAGCCGGACAGGCCGGACAGGGCGACTGCGAAGACCGCCGCCAGGGTGCCCACGAGGGCGGCGGCGGCGAACTTGCCCTGCACGGGTGCCAGGAGTGCTGCCAGGAGCCGGACCGGGCGGTCAGTCCGGGCTTGTGAAGCCCCGCCGGCGGCCGCGACCGTGTCTGGAACAGCGGTGGTGGTCCCGGGGACGGCGCCGCCAGCTTGCGCTGCTGCGGCGGGAGCGGCAGGGACCGGCAGGGCGGCGGCGTGCACAGGCCGGTCCGTGCCGGGGTCGCGGCCGGCGCCCGTGTCTGCCGGCGAAACCGGCACCAGGTGGTCGGCGAGGTTCCGGGTGCGTTCGCTGTGCGCCACCAGGATCACCGTGACCTGTCCGCGCAGCCTGCGGATGGCGTCTTCCACCAGCATCGCCGAAACATCGTCCAGGTGCGCGGTGGGTTCATCAAGCAGGAGGACGTTTGCCCCGGCTTCGATCCTGGCGAGCCCCCGGGCGAGGGCCACCCGCCGCAGTTCGCCGGGGCTCAGCTCGGCCGGGTGTTTGCCGGCCAGGTGCCCTGCGGCGGCCTTCACAAGGCAGGACCGGGCAGCGGCCTCCGTGCGGGCACGGTCGCGGGAGTTGCGGGCATTCGCCGAGAGGTAGAGCACCACCTCGTCGAGGACCGTTTCCGCCACCATCACCGGGTGCTGCGGCACCCAGGCAACTGCGCCGCGGTCGAGGCCCTTAACGGAGCCGGTGATGGTGGTTCCGCCACCGTCCCCGATGGTGCCGGCCAGGACGCCCAGGACGGTGCTCTTTCCCGCTCCGCTGGGTCCGTCAAGGGCGGTGATCCTGCTTTGCGGCGCGTCAAAGCTGAGGGGGCCGACGGCGGCCCGGGACCTTCCGCTGTAGGTGACCGTGAGTCCGGTGACAGTGATGGGGGCGCCGGGCCGGCCTGCGGGGACGGCAGCGAGCGGCTGCGGTTCGGGCGCGCCGGTCATCGCCGTCACCTCGGCAAGGGCCACCCGGCCGTCGTCGCTGGCGTGGTGGGCGGTGCCGAGCTCGCGCAGGGGAAGGTAGCAGTCCGGGGCGAGGATGAGCGCCAGGAGCCCGGCTTCGAGCGGCATGTCGCCATGCACCAGCCGCACGCCAATGAACACTGCCACCACGGCGACGGAAATGGTGGCGATCAGTTCCAGTGCCAGGGCGGACATGAACGCCGTGCGGAGGGTGCCCATGGTGCGGGAGCGGTATTCCTCGGAAATCTCTTCCAGTGCCTTGCGCTGGGCGGTGGCGCGGCCCAGCCCCACCAGCACCGGCAGGCCCTTGGCGAGTTCCAGCATGTGCGCGGACAGCCGGGCCAGCGAGGCCTGTGCCTCGCGCACCTTGTCCTCGGTGTACCGGCCGATCAGCACCATGAACAGCGGCACCAGCGGCACGGTCAGGACGATCACCACGGCGCTGACCCAGTCGGCGAAAAGGATCCGTGCGCCCAGCAGCAGCGGGATGGTGGCGCAGTTCACCAGGGCGGGCAGGAACTGGGTGTAGTAGCTGTCCAGGGCGTCCAGGCCCCGGGTGGCCAGCACCGCAAGGCCGCCGTCGCCCTGGCCGGTTCCCCTGGCGCCGTTCCGCAGTGCGCGTTCCAGGAGCCCCGAGCGCAGCTCCTCCTTGATGCCCAGGGCAGCCCGGCGGGCGGCGACGGCCTGCCCCCAGACGGCGAGCGACCGGAGGACGACGCCGGCCAGTCCCGGCACGATCTGTCCGGCCAGGATGTCTGCGGTCAAGTCCGGCTCCCCGCCGGCCAGCCCCGCCAAAACGGAGGCCACGGCCTGGCCGATGAGGACCAGCGACAGCGCCTTGAGCGCCGCCATCAGGCCGAGCCAGTACAGGGCGGAACGGGTTGCCGGACCGGAGGGGAACGTCGGCCGCACGTCAGCCCTTTGTGGTGAACGCCTTGGCGGCGACTGCGGGCAGGAAGCTGTGGGCTTCCGGTATGGAGGCGGCGCTCACCCTGCGGCGGAACACCCAGTAGGTCCACGCCTGGTAGGCGATCACCAGGGGCAGGCCGAACGCGGCGACGATGCTCATAAGGCCCAGAGTGTAGTCCGAGGAGGAAGCGTTTGAAATGGTGAGGTCAAAGGCCCCGTCCAGGGTGGACGGCAGCACCACGGGGTAGACCGCTCCGAAGATGGACACCGTGCCGAGCACCAGGAAGGCGCCGAGCGCCAGGAACGCTTTGCCTTCGGCGCCGGTGCGGGCCTGTGCCCAGGCAGCCGCTGCCGCGGCAACGGCGAGCACCACCGCGGCCCAGGTCCATGGCTTGCCCTCCATGAACTGGATGCTGAGCGCCCAGGCGGCGATGGGCAGCAGCAGGACCGGAAGCAGCCGGACGAACCATTGGCGGGCACGGTGCCGGATGTCGCCGTCGGTCTTCAGTGCCAGGAAGGCCAGGGCGTGGACCAGCGAGAACCCCACGACGGCGAGCCCGCCCAGCACTGCGTAGCCGCTGAACCAGGCCAGGGGCCCGCCCTCGCGGTCGCCGTTGGCATTCAGGGGCAGGCCGGTGGTGGTGAGGGCAAGGGCAGCACCAATGCCAAAGGCTGCGAAGAATGATCCCAGGGCGATGGCCCAGTCCCAGCGGGCGCGCCAGCGGTCGGTGTCCACCTTGCCGCGGTACTCGAAGGCCACGGCACGGAAGATCAGGGCGACCAGGACCACCAGCAGGGGCAGGTAGAGCGCGGAGAACAACGAGGCGTACCAGAGCGGGAAGGCAGCGAACGTGGCGCCGCCGGCCGTGAGGAGCCACACTTCGTTGCCGTCCCAGACGGGACCGATGGTGTTCAGCAGCACGCGGCGTTCGGTGTTGTTGCGGGCAAAGGTCTTCATCAGCATTCCGACGCCCAGGTCGAAGCCCTCAAGGAAGAGGTACCCGGTCCACAGCACCGCAATGGCGATGAACCAGATGGTTGGCAGCAGTTCCATTCTTCGTTTCCTCTTGCTCTTCCGGTGCGCGGATCAGTAGGCGAAGGCGAGGACGTCGTCGGCGGGCTTTCCGCCGCCCTGTCCTCCCGGCCCGGGGGTGGCGTCCTCGTTTTCGTCCGCGGGGACGTGGGCGAGTTCGGGCATCGCCGAGACCACACCGCCGCGGATGTACTTCACCAGCAGCTTCACCTCCACCACCAGCAGGACGGCGTACACCGCGGTCAGGGTGACAAGCGATGCCAGCAGTTCCCCGGCCGAGACCCCCGGGGAGACGGCGGCTGCGGTGAACATGAACACCTGGTCGATGCCGTTGGGGTCCGGGTTGGGTGCCACCACGAACGGCTGGCGGCCCATCTCGGTGAAGATCCAGCCGGCGGCGTTGGCACCGAACGGGGCCATGATGCCCAGGACGGCCAGGCGCATGAGCCACGGCCACAGGGGAACGGTGCCGCTCCGGGTGAGCCACAGCGCCACGAGGGCGGCAAGGGCGGCAAGCCCGCCGAAACCGATCATCATGCGGAAGCCCCAGTAGGTAACCTCCATGACGGGCAGGTAGTCGATTTCCTGGCCGGCGCGTTCGCCGTAGATGGGGTTGTCCGGCAGGTTGGTCCCGTACTTTTCCTGGTACTCGGGCAGCAGGGTGTTGACGCCCTTGACCTCGGTGGTGAAATCGCCCTTGGCCAGGTAGGAGAGGATGCCGGGGACTTCAATCAGGGCCACGATGTCATCGCAGTTCTGCGAGCCCAGGTTGCCGATGCTGAGGACGGAGAAGCCGGTGCCGTCATGGCAGGCTGCTTCCGCCGCTGCCATCTTCATGGGCTGCTGCTCGAACATCAGCTTGCCCTGGAGGTCGCCGGTGAGGGCGGTGCCGGCGAAGGAGATCATGGCCACCACCGCGCCGATCCGCAGGGACCGGATCCAGACGGTGTGGTCTGCCTTGTCACGGCCGGGAATGGTTGCGGACTCGCCCGGGATCACCTTGCCGTCGGCGCCCAGGGTGTCCACGCCGTCGCGGCGCCTGCGCCAGAGGTGGTACCAGGCGATGCCCAGCAGGAAGCCGCCTGCCACGGCCAGCGCACCGAACAGGGTGTGCGGCACGGCAACCAGCGCGGTGTTGTTCGTGAAGACCGCCCAGGCGTCCGTCATGACCGGCCTGCCGTCCACCATCTCCACGCCCACGGGGTGCTGCATCCAGCTGTTGGCCACGATGATGAAGTAGGCAGAGAAGACCGAGCCGATGACCGCCACCCACAGGCACGCGAGGTGGATGCCGGGCTTGAGCTGCTTCCAGCCGAAGATCCACAGGCCCAGGAAGGTGGACTCCACGAAGAACGCCAGGAGGGCTTCAAGGGCGAGCGGAGCGCCGAAGACATCACCGACGAAGCGGCTGTATTCGCTCCAGGCCATGCCGAACTGGAATTCCTGCACGATGCCGGTGGCCACGCCCATGATGAAGTTGATGAGGAACAGCTTTCCCCAGAACTTGGTCATGCGGAGGTACTCGGGCTTGCCCGTGCGGTGCCAGGCGGTCTGGATGAGGGCCACCACCAGGCCAAGGCCGATGGTCAGCGGCACCATCATGAAGTGGTAGACGGTGGTGATACCGAATTGCCAGCGTGCGATTTCCAAGGCGTCCAAGGCAGTCCCTACTGTTAGCCAACGCAGTTTTCTACGTTTCGTAGAACTTCAACTTCTACAAAGTGTAGAACAACTGCCGTGACGGTGTAAACCGACCTTTCCTTTGCAGTACGCCGGCAGGGGGTGCGGCGCGCCCCATGTTCTACCCAACGTAGAAAGTACGGCGGATTCGGGGTAAATTTGATTCCGTAGTTGAAATCGCGTGAAGTCACCGACGCCGCCAGGCGCACGGTGCGGGGAAACAAAGGAAAAGTGCAATGGCTAGTCTTGGTGAACTGGAACGGGCAGTGATGGACCTGCTCTGGGCGGGCCAGGAAGCGGCCACCGCGAACACCTTGCGGGACCGGCTCGCGCAGACGTCAGCAGGACAGGGCGGAGCAGCCGGCCACGAAGGCAAGGAACTCGCCGTCACCACCGTCCTCACGGTGCTGTCCCGGCTGGAAAAGAAGGGGCTCGTGGAGCGCGAACGCGGAATGCGGCCGCACCGCTACCAGGCCGTGTCCAGCCGCGAGGAACACACGGCTGAGCTCATGCATGAAGTCCTGGGGTCAGCGCCGGACCGTGAAGCCGTCCTGGCGCGCTTCATTGGATCGGTCTCCGAAGGTGAAGCCGAAACGCTGCGCAAACTGCTTGGCCACCTCTAGCAAACCATGTTCTGGGCCTCATACCTGCTGGCGGTCCTGGCGATAATACTGGCGTGGCCAGTGCCCATCCTCCTCTCGCGCGCCCAGTGGCCCGCGCGCTCGCCGTTTACCGCCATGCTCCTGTGGCAGGCCATCGCCCTCGCCGGCGGGCTGTCCATGATCGGCGCCATGCTGGTGTACGGCCTGGAACCCATCGGGGACAACCTGATCGCCGGCCTCCGCGCGCTGGCTGGCATGGTGCTGTTCAACGCCCCCACCACGGCCCTGGGGTTCTGGCATATCTTCGCGTTGTCTGCAGCAGCGCTGCTCACCGCGCACCTTGTCTTCACCCTGCTGCTGACCTATTACAAGATTGAACGCCAGCGGCGGCGCCACCGCGAGCTGCTGGCCCTGCTGGCATCGCCGTCAGGGCAGGACGCCGCAACCCTGGTGATCAGCCACGACTCCCCCGTCGCCTACTGCCTGCCCGGCGGAGCCCGCTCGGTGACGGTCTTATCGGACGGCCTGATGGCGGCCCTTGAACCGGCGGAACTGCGCGCCGTCCTGATCCACGAGAACGCCCACCTCAGCCAGCGGCACCACCTGCTCCTGTGGGCCTTCGCGGCGTGGCGGCAGGCGCTGCCGTGGCTTCCCACCACGCGGCTGGCCCAGGAATCCGTCAACTCGCTGATCGAAATGCTGGCGGACGACGTCGCGCTCAAGACCGAGAGCAAAGCCACCCTCATCAAGGCGATCGCCATTGTGGCCAGCGGGTCAGCCCCGGCCGCCGGCAGCACCGAGATCCAACCGGCCACTTCCGGTCTCGCCCTGTCCGGGCTTGAAGCCGGGATGGGCGGCTCCGACTCGGCCCGCACCACGGCTTCCCGCGTCAGCCGCCTGCTGTCGCCGCAGCCGCAGCTCCCGGGCGCAGTCCGCAACCTGGTCCTGGCCTGCTGCATCCTTTTGCTGGCGCTGCCCACGGCCCTGCTGATGGTTCCCGGCCTGCTGGGCTGAACCTCCCGCCGTCGTACGTCCTGCCCTCAGGCGTCGATGCGCTCCCGGTCGAGGCTGGCGGCGCCGGCGATAATGAAGTCCTTGCGCGGCGACACGTCCGAGCCCATGAGCAGGTCGAAAATCTCCTCCGCCTGCTTGGCGTTTTCGATGCCCACCTTGCGGAGCGTGCGGTGCCGCGGGTCCATGGTGGTCTCGGCCAGCTGTTCGGCGTCCATCTCCCCCAGCCCCTTATAGCGCTGGATGGGCTCCTTGTACCGCTTGCCCTCCTTGACCAGCCGTGCCAGCAGCACGTGCAGCTCGGCCTCGGAGTAGGTGTAGATCATCTCGTTGGCCTTCTGGCCCGCGTTGATCACTTCCACGCGGTGCAGCGGAGGCACCGCGGCAAAAACCCGGCCTTCGTCGATCATCGGCCGCATGTACCGGAAGAAGAGGGTCAGCAGGAGTGTCCGGATGTGCGCACCGTCCACGTCGGCGTCGGTCATGAGGATGACTTTGCCGTAGCGGGCGGCGCTGATGTCGAAGCTGCGGCCCGAGCCGGCGCCCACCACCTGGATGAGTGCAGCGCACTCCGCGTTGGACAGCATGTCCCCCACCGAGGCTTTCTGGACGTTCAAAATCTTGCCGCGGATGGGCAGCAGCGCCTGGAAGTCGGAGGACCTGGCGAGTTTGGCGGTTCCCAGCGCCGAGTCGCCTTCCACGATGAAGAGTTCGGAACGGTCGACGTCGTCCGTGCGGCAGTCAGCCAGCTTGGTGGGCATCGACGACGTTTCCAGCGCGTTCTTGCGCCGCTGCGTTTCCTTGTGCACGCGGGCCGAGATGCGTGACTTCATCTCGTTGACGATCTTCTCAAGCAGCAGCGCGGACTGTGCCTTGTCGTTCTTGTTGGAAGAGGTGAGCTTTGCCGAGATTTCGCGCTCCACCACCCTGGCCACGATGGCGCGTACCGCGGAGGTGCCCAGGATCTCCTTGGTCTGGCCCTCGAACTGGGGCTCCGCGAGGCGGACGGTCAGGACGGCTGTGAGGCCGGCGAAGATGTCGTCCTTTTCGATTTTGTCGTTGCCGGCCTTGAGCTTGCGGGCGTTGGTCTCCACGGCTTTGCGGAAGGTCTTCACCAGGGCCTGCTCGAAACCCGACTGGTGGGTTCCGCCCTTGGGTGTGGAGATGATGTTGACGAAACTGCGGACCGTGCTCTCATAGCCAATGCCCCAGCGCAGCGCCACGTCCACCTCGCAGTCCCGTTCCACTTCGGCCAGCTGGCTGTGGCCGCGCTCGTCCAGCACGGGGACGGTCTCCTTGAACTTTCCTGAGCCGTGCAGCCGCCACACGTCGGTGACAGCGGGGTCGGCGGCCAGGAAGTCGACGAACTCCGAGATGCCGCCGTCGTGGTGGAACACCTCTTCGTGCGGGCCGGCCTCTCCGGGCGTGCCGGCGATCCTGCGCTCGTCCCGGACGGTGAGCTTGAGGCCGGGGACCAGGAAGGAGGTCTGCCGGGCGCGGGCTGCGAGTTCTTCATAGGAAAACTTCGCGTCCGGGGTGAAGATTTGGCGGTCGGCCCAATAGCGGATGCGGGTACCGGTGACGCCGCGCTTGGCCTTTCCCACGACGTCGAGGACGGAGTCGTCCACGAATGGGGTGAAGGGTGCAGCAGGATCGGTCCGGGAGCCGGTGTCCTGGAAGCGCCCGGGCTCGCCGCGGCGGAAGGACATCTTGTAGGTCTTCCCCCCGCGGTCCACCTCCACGTCAAGGCGCGCGGACAGGGCGTTGACCACGGAAGCGCCGACGCCGTGCAGGCCGCCGGAGGCGGTATAGGAGCCACCGCCGAACTTGCCGCCCGCGTGAAGCTTGGTGAAGACCACTTCAACGCCGGTGAGCCCGGTCTTCGGTTCCTTGTCGATCGGGATGCCGCGGCCGTCGTCGTGGATTTCCACGGAGTTGTCCGCGTGGAGGATGATCTTGATGTCGTGGCCGAACCCGGCCAGTGCTTCGTCCACTGAGTTGTCGATGATTTCCCAGAGGCAGTGCATGAGGCCTCGGGAATCGGTGGAACCGATGTACATGCCCGGGCGCTTGCGGACGGCTTCAAGGCCCTCCAGCACAGACAGGTGCCGGGCAGTGTAATCAGAACTTGGTGCCACTGGTGTTGAACTCCTTCAGGGACGGATGAAACAGGCGCCGAAAGCGCTCCCTCTAGGGTAGTCGGCCCCGGCGCGGACAGCCGCCTGCCACACCTGGCGGCCAGTGTGGACCCCGCCACTCGTGCTTTCCGGCGGCCCTTCGGGAAAAACTTGACCCAACCTTGCGGATACGCGCACAGCGAACTTGCCCCATCCTTGCGATGGTTTTGTTACGAATACTGGTTATATAGATGTACTGATCTACTAAGGAGGCCGACATGACAACAGCAGTGGCAGACCGCACACTCAATGCACTCGACCGGTGCGATCGTTGCGGAGCTCAGGCATATGTGCGGGTTGTACTCGAGTCCTCCGGCGGTGAGCTGCTGTTCTGCGGCCACCATGCGCGTGCAGTCGAGGCGACGCTCAAGCCGTTGAGCTGCGACTGGCACGATGAGACGGGCAAGCTTCACGAAAAGGCTGCCGTCGAAATCGACTAGGTGCACCAGGACCAACACAAGGATGGGATTCCTCCACTCGGAGGGATCCCATCCTTCGTTTAACCCCTGCCTGTCCAGCCGGTGGCCCCTTAACGCAGCAACGCGGGGTGATTCCCGCCGTCATCCGTGGATGACAGGGCGCGAATGACCCCGCGTTGCTTGGACCCGATTTAGTCCAGGTAGTCCCGCAGCACCTGCGACCGTGAGGGGTGGCGGAGCTTGGACATGGTCTTCGATTCGATCTGGCGGATGCGCTCACGCGTGACGCCGTAGACCTTGCCGATTTCGTCTAAAGTCTTCGGCTGGCCGTCGGTCAGGCCGAAGCGCATGGCCACGACGCCGGCCTCGCGTTCGGACAGGGTGTCCAGGACCGAGTGCAGCTGCTCCTGGAGCAGCGTGAAGCTCACGGCGTCTGCCGGAACCACGGCCTCGGAGTCCTCAATCAGGTCGCCGAACTCGGAGTCGCCGTCCTCGCCCAGCGGCGTGTGGAGCGAGATGGGTTCGCGGCCGTACTTCTGGACCTCAACAACCTTTTCGGGGGTCATGTCCAGTTCCAGCGCCAGCTCTTCGGGCGTGGGTTCGCGGCCGAGGTCCTGAAGCATCTGGCGCTGGACACGGGCCAGCTTGTTGATGACTTCAACCATGTGCACCGGGATGCGGATGGTGCGCGCCTGGTCGGCCATGGCACGGGTGATTGCCTGGCGGATCCACCAGGTGGCGTAGGTGGAGAACTTGAAGCCCTTGGTGTAGTCGAACTTCTCCACAGCGCGGATCAGGCCCAGGTTGCCTTCCTGGATGAGGTCCAGGAACAGCATGCCGCGGCCGGTGTAGCGCTTTGCCAGCGAGACCACCAGGCGGAGGTTGGCCTCCAGCAGGTGGTTCTTGGCGCGCTTTCCGTCATGGATGATGAATTCAAGCTCGCGCTTGTACTTCGGGTCCATGGAGCCGTCGTCAGCGGCGATCTTCTCTTCGGCAAACAGGCCGGCTTCGATCCGGAGCGCAAGGTCCACTTCCTGCTCGGCGTTGAGCAGTGCGACCTTTCCGATCTGCTTCAGGTAGTCCTTGACGGGGTCGGCCGTGGCGCCGGCGGACATGACCTGCTGCACCGGGGCGTCATCGTCGTCGGCGTCGGAGTAGACGAAGCCCTTGCCGCTGCCGGCGACCGCCTTGGCGGGATCAGCCTCGGCGTCGTCAACCACGTCGGGTCCTTCGAGGATGATGTCGTCGAGGTCCTCCTCGACGTCGTCTGCTTCGTCGGCGTCAACGTCACCGGAGGCCTTGTTGGCGGCCTCGGCAGCTGCCTTGGCACCAGGCTTGGGGCCGCGCTTCTTCGGCCCGGGCTTGCCGTCAGCCGCACCGTCACCGGCGGAAGCCTTGTTGGCTGCCCGCGTAGCTGCCCGCTTGGCGTTGGTCGCAGCCTGCTTCTCGTCTGCGGACAAGTCGTCCTGGGCGGCGGGGTCCTTCTTCGTGGAAGACGGGGTCACAGAAAACCTTTCTAGCGGTGGTCTGTGGAATCGCCATACGGGCAACACCACTATGACCCTGTCAAGTCCGTGGTGGAAACCAAGCGCCACCACGGCCGGCAGAGTCTGTTAAGACAACTGCCGGAGCGGCCGTATTGTTCCCCGAAGGGCTCAACCACAAGCACTCGATACACGGACCCAACCGGGTCTCGGCATCCATTGTCTCATGTTTTCGCCGAATCGGACCTCCCGCCCTTCAGGCACGGTTAAGGACACGCCCTGCCCGCAGCCGGGTGCAACAGAGGCCTACCTCCCACCGCCGGGGTCCGTCCCGGCGGAAGCATTATCCGGGCCGAATTTCTGCCAGGCAGCGTCCTTCCGTGCTGCCCACCCGCAGATTGCTCCGCGCCCCACCAACTCCAGCAGCAGTTCGGCGAGCCGGTAGCCCGGTTCGGTTTCCAGCGCCTCCGCCAAGTACGCGGCAGCGTAAGAACCCCGGCCGCGGCACCACGCGATCCAGCCGCGGATTGTCAGTGACGCCGCCGCCGCCGGCCCGCCCAGCACAACGAGCTGTTCGAGGATCCGGTCCAGTGCCTCAAGGCGGGCCCAGTCCGGCACCGCGGGTACGACGCCCATCAGCACGTCGGCATATCCGGCGCCGGTGCAGCCGGAGGCACTCCACTCCGCCGGAACGCCGCGGGTTGACCCGGGATCCGGGTCCGGCCACTGTACGGGAGGGGACACCAGGTCTGGCTGGGCTGCGTCATCGAGGATGCCGAACTGGTCTGCACCGGCCTCGGCAGCAGCTTTCCCCGCAACGGTCATGACCAGGATGGCGTCCCGCCACGCCGGAAACATCAGGGACGCACGCAAAAACCCGTCGCGCTCCGCCTCGGGGAGCCACGGCACCCCCTCCCGCCGGGCCAGCAGGGCATCCCAGACGTCAAGGACGGCACGGAACTGTGCCCTGCTTCTGCGGCGGAGATCCAGCTCCGGGGCCCACGCTGCCTGCGCCTCCAGGACGGCGGCCTGGTGCAGGCTGGGAACAGGGCGGACGGCGGACGGTCGCCGCTCCGGCGCCGGGCCGATGCTGCTGCCCCGGTAGACCATCTCGGCATTCAGCGCGCTGTCCCGGATGTCCTGCACCGGCCGGCCCGGCAGCGGGCAGCACGAAACATCCATGCACCAGGCCTCCCGCCAGTAGTCATTCCCGACGTACCACGCTTCCCGGACGGGCATTCCGGCCCGTTCGAGAACGGAGTCCAGGCCAGCGAGCAAACTGTCGTACCGGGACGGTGACAACGCGCCGCCGTTGCTGGTGAAGACCGCCAGCAACGTACCGTCGGCGTCTTTGTCCGCCTCAAGGTAGCGCCGGACGGCCCGCAGGTACTTGGCAGGTGAGGCCAGGACTTAAGGTCCCGGCAGGTCCAGCCGCAGCGTGGCCCCAAGCCTCTTGCCGTGCAGAGTCATGGCAACAAGGCTGGCGTCCGGCCAGTAGCCCAGCGAGTGGGGAATGTACCCGAGGATGTCTTCCGGCCGTGAAATTTTGAGTTGTTCTGGAGCTGTCATGGCTCCAGCATTCGCCCTCCCGGCCGTACCGGTCCGCACAAATTTTGGCTATGTGAAGATCCGGCCGGGGTGGAGGACTAGTCGCTTTCGCGGTCCGTCGGCGACGTCTGCCGCCGCCGGGCGAGGTTTTCGCGGCGCTGCCGGGCAAGTGCGGCGCGGAGGGGCGGCACCACAACCCCCTGCGCGGCCATCTGGCGCCTTACCTTCCGCCGGCACACCACCAGGGCTGCGGCACCGGAACCGAGCAGCAGGAACTGGACGCTGAGGGCAATGCGGAACGGGTCCAGCCCGTAGAGGTTCCCGTTGGAGAATCCGCTGGCGTACAGCACGTCCAGCACCAGCCCGATGAGGAAGATCGCAATGAGGGCGGCGATGAATCCGCCCACGTTCACAATGCCGGTGGCCGTGCCGATGCGGTGCGCCGGGTTGAAAGTCCGGGCGAAATCAAAGCCGATCATGGAACCCGGCCCGCCGATGGCAAGCGCTACCACCAGTCCCGCCAGCAGCCACAGCGGTGCCCGTCCGGGGGTCAATATGACAGCAGCCCAGGCCGCGGCCGTGACGCCGGCGATCAGCAGCACCATGGTGGAGCGACGCAGCGGATGCCGCGAGACAAAGCGCCCGATGAAGGGCCCCACGGCCATGCCGGCCGCCACATACAGCCCCATCAGAGCCGCTACCGTCCCGGCGTCCAGGCCCTGGCCGGAGATCAGGAAAGGATAGCCCCAGGTCATGGCAAAAACGGTGCCGCTGAACTGGATGGTGAAGTGGCTCCACATGCCCAGCCGCGTACCCGGCTGGCGCCAGGCCCGGGCCAGGGAGACTCCGGTGGCTTTCAGTCCCTGGTGGGACTGCGGACGCTCGGTGCCCGGCGGGACGTCCTTCAGGAGGAGCACCACCAGCACGGCGGCCACTGCCGACATCCCCGCCAGCATCAGGAACGCCGGAGTCCAGCCGGCGGCATGGAGGACGAACGCAAAGGGGATGACGCTCACCAGTTGGCCCAGCTGGCCGGTCATGCCTGTCAGCTGGGTGACCAGAGGCACCCGGGCAGGCGCGAACCACAATGGAATCAGGCGGATCACCGAGATGAACGTCATGGCGTCCCCCGCACCCACCAGGACCCGGCCCAGGATGCCGCCGGGAATGCTGTCCGCGAACGCGAGCTGAAGCTGGCCCAGCCCCATCAGGATGGCGCCGCCGGCGATCATGGCACGTGAGCCGAACCGGTCCACCAGGAGCCCCACGGGAATCTGGAGCCCGGCGTAGACCAGGAGCTGCAGGACCGTAAAGAACGAGATGGCCGACGCGCTGGCGTTGAACCGCTCCGTGGCCTCGAGACCCACCACGCCAAACGACGTGCGCTGCGACACGGCCACCAGGTACCCGAAGATTCCGATGGTCCAGATCAGCCAGGCGCGGGGTGCAGTCACGTCTTCATTATGCCCGCATGCCTGCCCCGGGCCCCTGCAGCTGCGCCCCGCCTCCGGCAAAGGCTTACTGCGTGGGGTTCTCCCGCGCCAAGTAGGCCTCCACGGCGGCACCCAGGACATCGCCGTCAGGGAGCTCGTCATTCTCGTCGGCAAGGAGCGAACGCCTGACGATGCCGTCGGCCTTTTCGTCGTAGCGGGTCTCCAGCCGGGACACCACCTGCTGGACATCCTCGGAAGCGTCGATCTGCTCGGCAATCTGGCGGCTGACTTCCCGCCCCGCTTCCCGGAGCCGGTCCGTGGGCAGCATGAGCGAGGTTGCAGCGCCCAGGTACTCCAGGCCGGCAACGGCGGCAGTCGGGTATTCCGCTTCCGCAAGGTAGTGCGGGACGTGGATGACGTAGCCGGCAACGTTCCGTCCGGCCTCCACCAGGCGGAGTTCCAGGATGTGGCCAACAGCGGCGGGGACCTCGACGGTGGGCTTCCACACCGAGATTCCTTCGATCAGTTCCGGCCTGTTGCCGTGCACCGTGACGCCCACGGGCCGGGTGTGCGGCACCGGCATGGGAATGGAATGGATCCAGGTGACCAGGTTGACGTCGAGTTTCTCCACGATACCCACCACGGCACGGGCGAACCGCTCCCACTGGAGGTCCGGCTCGAAGCCCGCCAGCAGCAGGAAGGGGTTGCCCAGGCCGTCAACCAGCCGGTACAGCGCCAGCCGGGGCTCCTGGTAATCCTGCAGATGGTCCTCGACAAATGTGAGGTGCGGCCGCCGTGACCGGTAATCGATCAGCTGGTCGGCGTCGAACACGGCCACGGGCTGGGCGTCAAGCGTGTCCAGCAACTCGGCATTGATCTGCTTCACCACCTGCCCGGCGTCGGCGAATCCGGTGAAGCCCATCACCAGATTCAGCCCGCGGAGATCGGGGCTGTGGAACAGCTCAATGTTGCTCGCATAGAGCGCATCAGGGTCCAGCAGGGAGCCGGAGATCCGTTCAAGCACGGCATGTTCCTTTCATAGGTGCGGGTGGACATCAATTACAACGCAGGCAGGCAGCCCGGCATTCCGCCGTCCGGTGTGGCGCACATCTCAGAAGATTCTGCCGCCGGGCCGCCAAAGGACTACGATCGGAACTGGCCTGCCGGACGGGCCTGCATATCTTCGGATGGCGTCTCGAACGGCTGCATCCGGGCATCAATGGCAGAGCGCCTAACATGCATCCCTGCCCGTACCATCTTTCGAGAATTGAGGACTCATCCCTGTGGTCAAGAATACTGAAATCAACCTTAGTACCCTCTCCCGCGACCTTAAGAAGAGCCCCAGCGACGCAGTGGTCATCGGCGTAGGGCAGGGAACCGACGGGCCGGTCCTGCTGGACAACCCGCTGACTGCCAAGTCCGCCGAAGCCCTCACCGACTCCCTTAAAGCACTGGGCGTGACCGGCGCAGCAGACCAGCTGGTGCGCCTGCCCGGCCTTCCCGAAACCGGCGCGGGCATCCTGGTCCTTGCCGGCGTGGGCAAAGTGGCCGCCGGCGCTCCGCTGGCTGCTGAGGCGCTCCGCCGGGCAGCAGGTTCCGCCGTCCGCCAGCTGGCCGGCCTCCCCACCGTCGCCCTGGCATTCCCGACGGCGTCCGTCGCCGATGTTGCCGCGGTCGCCGAAGGCGCCGCCCTGGGCGCCTATTCGTTCACCGAGTTCCGGTCGTCCAGGGATGGGCTGAAGGACCCGGTCCGCAACGCCGTGATCTTCACCGACGTGGCCGACCAGCAGCAGCTCGCCGCAGCCCTGAAGCGGGCCGGCCTGATTGGCAAGGCCGTCAACGCCACCCGGACACTGGTCAACCAGCCGCCCAGCCACCTCTACCCCGAAACGTTTGCCGAGGCGGCGAAGGAACTGGCGAAGGGCCTGCCCGTCAAGGTGACGGTCTGGGACGAGAAGCGGCTGGAGAAGGAGGGCTTCGGCGGCATCATGGGCGTGGGCAAGGGCTCCGCCCGGCAGCCCCGCCTGGTCAAGGTTGAGTACTCCCCCGCCAGGGCGACGTCCAAAATCGCCCTGGTCGGCAAGGGAATCACGTTCGATACCGGCGGAATCTCGATCAAGCCCGCCCTCGGCATGGGCGACATGAAGAGCGACATGGCGGGCGCCGCCGTCGTCCTTAACACTGTCCTTGCACTGGCCGGTCTCGGCCTGCCGGTCAAGGCGACCGCCTGGCTCTGCATCGCCGAAAACATGCCGTCGGGCGCCGCCTCGCGGCCCGCCGATGTCCTCACCATGTTTGGCGGCAAGACCGTTGAGGTCCTGAACACAGACGCCGAAGGCCGCCTGGTGATGGCCGACGGCATCGTCGCGGCAAGCCGCGAGTACCCGGACGCCATCATCGACGTCGCCACGCTCACCGGCGCGCAGCTGATCGCCCTGGGCAACCGGACCGCAGGCGTCATGGGATCCGACACCGTGACGGCCGCCCTCAAGGCCGCGGCCGACCGCGCAGGCGAACTCGTCTGGCCAATGCCGCTCCCCGAAGAACTGCGCCCCAGCCTGGACTCCCAGGTGGCGGACCTGGCCAACATCGGCGAACGCCACGGCGGCATGATGACCGCCGCCGTCTTCCTCCGGGAGTTCGTCGGCAAGGACAAGGACGGCGGCCAGATCCCCTGGGCGCACATCGACATCGCCGGGCCGTCCTTTAACAACGGAAGCCCCTACGGCTACACCCACAAGCAGGGAACCGGCTGCACCGTCCGCACCCTGGTGGCCTACGTGGAGGACATCCTGGCCGCTGCCGCCTGACGCGGGCCCGGCCGGCGTGCCACGCGGCTTTGTGGCACGGGGGTGATCCCTCCGCCACAAAGCCGCGTGACACTCGACACAAGCGCTCCACAAACACTGTGCCAAGGTGGAGCATGGATAAGTGGTTCGCTAAGGTGAACCACGGTAGTCACAAATGCAAGAGAGTTGCCCTGCTGACATAATCACGGCAGTGCAAGTTCCAAGACCAGATGATGCGCAGGATCGCGTCATCGTTCACGCGAGGGAGCGTTTAAGTGGCCGATCAGGCAACTGCGCAAGAATTCGACATCCTGGTACTCGGTGGCGGCAGCGGCGGATACGCCGCCGCGCTGCGGGCCGTACAGCTTGGCCTCACCGTCGGCCTCGTGGAGAAGGCAAAGCTGGGCGGCACCTGCCTCCACAACGGCTGCATCCCCACCAAGGCCCTCCTGCACTCTGCGGAGCTGGCCGACCACGCCCGTGACTCCGCCAAGTACGGCGTGAACGTCACCCTGGACAGCATCGACATCAACGCCGTCAACGCGTACAAGGACGGCATCATCGCCGGCAAGTACAAGGGCCTGCAGGGACTCATCAAGTCCAAGGGCATCACCGTCATCGAGGGTGAAGGCAAGCTCCAGGGCACCGACACCGTCGTGGTAAACGGCACCGCCTACAAGGGCAAGAACATCATCCTGGCCACGGGTTCCTACTCCCGCACCCTTCCGGGCCTGGAAATCGGCGGCAAGGTCATCACCTCTGACCAGGCCCTGACCATGGACTACATCCCCAAGAGCGCCATCATCCTGGGCGGCGGCGTCATCGGCGTCGAGTTCGCATCGGTCTGGAAGTCCTTCGGCGTGGACGTCACCATCGTGGAGGGCCTGCCCTCACTGGTTCCCAACGAGGACACCACCATCGTCAAGAACTTCGAGCGCGCCTTCAAGAAGCGCGGCATCAAGTTCTCCACCGGCGTCTTCTTCCAGGGCGTTGAGCAGAACAACGACGGCGTCAAGGTCACCCTGGTGGACGGCAAGACGTTCGAGGCGGACCTCCTCCTGGTCGCCGTGGGCCGTGGCCCCGTCACCGCCAACCTGGGCTACGAGGAAGCCGGCATCACCATCGACCGCGGCTTCGTCATCACCAACGAGCGCCTGCACACCGGTGTTGGCAACATCTACGCAGTGGGCGACATCGTCCCCGGCGTCCAGCTTGCACACCGCGGCTACCAGCAGGGCATCTTCGTGGCCGAGGAAATCGCCGGCCTGAAGCCCGTGATCGTCGAGGACATCAACATCCCCAAGGTCACCTACTCCGAGCCCGAGATCGCCACCGTGGGCTACACCGAAAAGGCCGCCAAGGAGAAGTTCGGCGACGACCAGGTGCAGACCCAGGAATACAACCTCGCCGGCAACGGCAAGAGCTCCATCCTCGGCACCTCCGGCCTGGTGAAGCTGGTCCGCCAGAAGGACGGCCCGGTCGTGGGCGTCCACATGATCGGCGCCCGCATGGGCGAGCAGGTGGGCGAAGCCCAGCTGATCGTGAACTGGGAAGCGTACCCGGAGGATGTGGCCCAGCTGCTGCACGCCCACCCCACCCAGAACGAGTCCCTGGGCGAAGCCCACCTGGCACTCGCAGGCAAGCCGCTTCACGGCTAGTTTTCCCCAGCACTATCGAGCCTGTGCACGCGGCACTAAAAACCGGGTGCACAGGCTCACAACAGGCAGCATTCAATCGCACTAAAGATCAATAAGGAGAACGGGGACGTTATGTCTGAATCCGTTAACTTGCCCGCCCTCGGTGAGAGCGTCACCGAAGGAACCGTCACCCGCTGGCTCAAGCAGGTAGGTGACCGGGTAGAGGTGGACGAGCCGCTGCTCGAAGTCTCCACCGACAAAGTAGACACTGAAATCCCCTCTCCTGTAGCTGGCGTGATTGAGGAAATCCTGGTCGCTGAAGACGAGACGGCCGAGGTGGGCGCACCCCTGGTCCGCATCGGCGACGGGTCCGGCAACGGCTCTGCCGCCCCGGCCGCAGAAGCTCCCGCCGCCGCCCCTGCTGAAGAAGCAGCGGCACCGGAGGCCCCTGCAGCACCGGCTGAAGAGGCTCCCGCCCCCGCAGCACCCGCCCAGGAGGCCCCTGCGGCCGGCGGCGGCGAAGGCCACGAGGTCACCCTCCCCGCCCTGGGTGAGAGCGTCACCGAAGGCACCGTCACGCGTTGGCTCAAGGCCGTGGGAGACACCGTTGAAGTTGACGAGCCCCTGCTGGAAGTTTCCACCGACAAGGTGGACACCGAAATCCCGTCGCCGGTTGCCGGTACGCTCCAGGAAATCCGCGTCAGCGAGGACGAGACCGCCGAGGTTGGCTCCGTCCTGGCCGTCATCGGATCCGGCGCCGCCGCTGCACCCGCCGAGGCACCCAAGGCCGCCCCCGCCCCGGAGGCACCTGCACAGGAAGCTCCCAAGGCCGAGGCGCCGAAGGCCGAAGCACCCGCAGCCGCACCGCAGGCAGCGCCCGCACCGGCAGCAGCACCTGCTCCGGCTCCCGCAGCAGCACCGGCAGCAGCCGAGGCCGCACCGGCAAACGGTGGATCCGAGTCCGGCTACGTGACTCCCCTGGTCCGCAAGCTCGCCAACCAGCACGGCGTGGACATTGCGTCCCTCTCCGGCACCGGCGTCGGCGGCCGCATCCGCAAGCAGGACGTCATGGCCGCTGCCGAAGCCAAGGCTGCGCCCGCGGCGGCACCGGCTGCAGCACCTGCCGCATCCGCTCCAGCAGCATCCAACGCCGCTGTCTCCTCGCTGCGCGGCACCAGCCAGAAGGCCCCGCGCATCCGCCAGGTCATCGCCCGCCGCATGCGCGAATCGCTGGAGATCTCCACCCAGCTGACCCAGGTCCACGAAGTGGACATGACCAAGGTTGCCAAGCTCCGCGCCCGCGCCAAGAACTCGTTCCAGGCCCAGAACGGCGTGAAGCTCACCTTCCTGCCGTTCATCGCCAAGGCGGTTGCCGAGGCCCTCAAGCAGCACCCCAAGCTCAACGCTGCGTACGACGAGGACAAGCAGGAAATCACGTACCACAACGCCGAGCACCTGGCGATCGCCGTCGACACTGACAAGGGCCTGCTGGTTCCGGTCATCTCCGACGCCGGCAACCTGAACCTCGCCGGCCTGGCCGGCAAGATCGCTGACGTCGCCTCCCGTACCCGCGACGGCAAGATCGGTCCGGACGAGCTGTCGGGCGGCACGTTCAGCATCACCAACATCGGCTCGGTGGGCGCCCTGTTCGACACCCCGATCATCAACCAGCCGCAGGTGGGCATCCTCGGCACCGGCGCCATCGTCAAGCGCGCCGTTGTGGTTGCTGACGAAAACGGTGACGATTCGATTGCCATCCGCTCCATGATGTACCTCTCGCTGACGTACGACCACCGCCTGGTGGACGGCGCGGACGCGGGCCGTTTCCTCCAGACCCTGAAGGCACGCCTTGAAGAAGGCGCCTTCGAAGCGGATCTGGGGCTGTAACAAGCAGAGACGAACGGCGGCGGTGCGGGCAGCGGTGGGAAACCACCGCACGGCCCGTGCCGCCGTCGTTGTTTAAGCGTCCAGGCGCCACCGCGCCGCGAGGCAGGCGCTCCTACTACCGGCTGTAGAACAACTGGTTACACTGGTCCCATGAACATCGTCTATAACATTGTGGTTTTCCTGCATATCGTCGGCGCAGCCATGATCGTGGGCATCTGGATCGGCCAGATGAAGAAGCCCACCGTCCACCCCCGCCAGTTCGACGGCGCCATGCTGCAGCTTCTCACCGGCGTCGCCCTGATGGGACTCATCCCGGCCCTGGACATGGACGCGAACTACGCCAAGCTGGGCATCAAGTTCGTTATCGCCCTCGCCGTCGGTGTCCTGGCCTTCATCGGACGCCGGAAGTACAGGAAGGGCGAAGCGGTCAGCCCGGGCCTGGCGCACGCTGTGGGTGGACTCGCGCTGCTCAACATCGCCATCGCCACCATCTGGAACTGACCCTTTGACAGGCGCCGTTCCTGGTCCCGGAGTCATAATCCACCAGCAGCGGACACCGGGTGCACCCTCCCGGTGAAGTCCCTAGGATGGGAAGCGGCGGGGTCCAGGCGCCTGCCTGCCCCGGTATGAATCAACTTGAGGAGTGAACATGGCAGCAACACGTTCAGCAAACGCAGTATGGAACGGCAACCTGACGGAGGGCTCCGGAACCACCAGCCTGGCCACGTCAGGCCTTGGCACCTTCGATGTCACCTGGAAGGCCCGCACTGAAGCGGCCAACGGCAAAACCAGCCCGGAGGAGCTCATCGCGGCGGCCCACGCCGCCTGCTTCTCCATGGCTTTCAGCAATGAACTTGCGAAGGCCGGCCACACTCCGGAGGAAGTCCGCACGAAGGCCGATGTGACCTTCGTTCCCGGCACGGGCATCACGGGCAGCCACCTGACCATGTCAGCGCGGGTTCCCGGCATCTCCGAGGATGAATTCCAGAAGATCGCCGCCGAAGCAAAGGTGGGTTGCCCGGTTTCCGGTGCCCTTGCCAGCATCGACATCACCCTGGACGCCACCCTGGAGTCCTGATCTGACGCAGGCCAGACAAGAAAGGCCCTGCCTGTCCGGAATGTTCCGGCAGGCAGGGCCTTTCGTTTGAGTGTCTGAACCCCCCGGCTCCTAGCTCCCTTGCCGCCGGGCAGGCAGCGGGGCGGGACGGAGCCGGCGGTAGCCTTCCCGTGCCGGCGGCCGATCCGTGGGCAGTTCCTGGATCATTTCCTTCAGCGCGCCGATGCCGTACTCCAGTTGCGGGTCGCGGCCGGCCGCATATGCGTGCGGCGGGAAGACCACCTCAATATCCGGGTCCACTCCATGGTTCTCGACGCTCCAGCCCACGCCGTCGCCGAACCAGGTGGCGTAACGGGGCTGGGTGACACCCGTGCCGTCGGCCAGGGCAAACCTGTTGTCGATTCCCACCACGCCGCCCCAGGTGCGGGTTCCGATGACCGGACCGATTCCCCGCAGCTTGGACACCTGGGTGATGATGTCGCCGTCGGACCCTGCAAATTCATCCGCCAGGACGATCACCGGACCGCGCGGTGCGTGGTGTGGGTAGGTACGCGGCTTTTCACCCCGGGGCATGCTCCAGCCGGTGACCTTGCGGCCGATCAGTTCAGCTACGAGCTGGGACGTGTGGCCGCCCCGGTTCCGCCGGACGTCCACGATGAGGCCGTCCAGCGCGGTTTCCGTGTCCAGGTCACGGTGCAGCTGCGCCCACCCGTTGGCCATCATGTCGGGAACGTGCAGGTAGCCAAAGGTGCCGTCCGACGCTTCCCGGACCGTCCGGCGGTTGGAGGCCACCCATTCCTGGTACCGCAGGCGTTCTTCGTCCCTGACGGGAACGACGGCGACGCGCCGCTGGGTGCCGGCGGCACCGCCGTGCCCCGCACCGTTGAGGAGGGTCAGCTCCACGGCACGGCCGGCCGCACCCACCAGTTGCATGGCAGGCGTGACGGCCGCGGTCAGCGGAACGCCGTCGATGGCGAGCAGGATGTCGCCGGCCTTTGCGTCCACGCCCGGCCTGGCCAAGGGCGAGGTGGCCAGCGGATCAGAGGATTCACCGGCCAGGATGCGGGTGATTTCCCAGCCCGCCTGCGTGTGCGCGAGGTCGGCACCAAGCCGGCCCTGCCCCTGGCTGCCGTTTTCGGTGACCGGGGCCGGCCGGACGTACGCGTGGGAGGTCCCCAGTTCGCCGTGCAGCTCCCACAGCAGGTCCACCAGGTCGTCGTGCGAGCCCAGCCGGTCCACCAGCGGCCGGTAACGGCGGTGGACGCCTTCCCAGTCCTGGCCCGCCATGTCTTCCGCCCAGAAGAAGTCGCGCTGCAGCCGCCAGGCTTCATCAAAGGCCTGGCCCCACACGCTGAGCGGATCCATCATGACGCGGATGCGGCCGAGGTCCACCTTGACCAGTTTTCCGGACTCCTCATCGGCCTTGGCATCGGAAGGAACAACCTGCACCTGCTTGTCGGAGACCAGCACCACCTTGGTCCGGTCCCCGGACATCCGGAAGCTGTCCAGCGATTCCACCAGCGTGGACTGCTTCTTCCGGTCCAGATCGAACCGCACCAGGCTGGGGCGGGCATCCTTGTCTTCCTGGCTGGCTTTGCCGTCGCCGGTGACGCCTGAGAGCGCCCAGTCCAGCCACAGCAGCGCGCCGTCGGTGGCCGCGAGGGAGGTGTAGTTGCCCTGCGGTACGGGCACGCCGATTACGCGGTGGGCCAGCCCTTCCGCGTCCACAAGGACCTCCGGCACGCCGGAGGGCTCAGCTGACGTTCCCTTTGGCGTTTCGACAACGGTCCCGGCATCCGGGGCGACGGCCGGCCCGAATGGCGACGGCGTCCCGGCCGCGAGTGCCACCAGGTACGGCTTGATGGGGCTGGGGAATGACAGGTCGAAGGAGTGGCCGTCGTAGACCGGGTCAAAACTCCGGTTGGACAGGAACGCAAGGTACTTGCCGTCAGGGGTGAAGACGGGCGATTTGTCGCCGAAGCGGCCGTCAGTGACGTCCACCGGGCCGGCGTCGGGATGCTCAGGATCTGCCAGCCGGAGCCGGCTGCGGGCACCAAAGGACGTGACCGGCTCTGACCAGGCCAGCCACCGCGAGTCCGCGGACCATGCCAGGTCCGCTATTGTCCCCTCTCCGATGCTGGCCATCAGCGACAAAGCGCCGGTCCGGGTGTCCACCACGTACACCTCGCCAAAGGGGGTGCCCAGGGCTATCCAGCGGCCATCGGGGCTGGCCTCCAGCGAGCTGGCGCGGGATGGTACGGGTATCGCGAAACGTGCAGCGTCGGTACCGGCGGCCGCTGCCTGTGCCTCTGCCCCTGTCCCGCCGCCCTCCGGGGCGACGTCTGCCTGCTGCGCGTCGGCCTGCAGTGCATCTGCCTGCCGGCTGTCGTCGGCCTGCCCGCCGCCGGCCTGCCCGCCGCCGGGGGCAGGGGCGAAGGTGCTGCCTTCAGCAAGGACAGCAGCTCCTGCCGCGGGCACGGGCCGGGGCAACGGCGTGGCTTCCTCCGCACCGGGAGCCGCCTCCGCCGCGTCGGCGCCGGTCTGGGGTTCGACGGCGGCCGGGGCGGGCGCGGATACGGACCCGGAAGTGTGGGGCACCGCCGCCACAATGGCCTTGATGTGCAGTGCCTCCACGCCGTCGTGGTCAGCGATGTAGGCAATCCGTCCATCGCCGAGGGGCCTGGGCAGGCGGCCCCGGACGCCGGGGGTGGCTTCGATAATGCGTGACGGGCCATCCTTGTGCCGCAGCCAGTGGATGGTGCCGTGGGCCTCCACGGCGCTTGCCGCGCCGGTGGTGTCCGGCACCACGGCGCCCAGGTGCTTGGACGTCTTAAGAAGGGCAGGGCGCCTGGACTGCGAAGCGGAGCCCAGGGTGATGTCCAGGCGCACGGCGTCCGAGCCAAGATCGGGCAGGACCCACAGCTCACCGGCCGACTCGAAGATCACGCGCTGTCCGTCGGTGGCGGCGTGCCGGACGTAGAAGTCCTCATGGTCGGTGTGCCGGCGCAGGTCCTTTCCGCTGGGAAGGACGGAATAGAGGTTGCCGTAGCCCTCGTGGTCCGACAGGAACGCGATGCGTCCGCCCACCCACATCGGATCGGCGAGGTTGCCGTTCAGTTCAGGCACAAGCCGCTCGAACTCGCCGTTGCCGTCCGTGTCTATCCACAGCTTTCCGGCCGTGCCGCCCCGGTATCGCTTCCACCAGGCCGGTTCGCGGGACAGTACGCTGCCCACCACCACCGGACGTTCGTCGCCCACTTCCGGGCCGAAGGCCACGGACTCCACCGGACCGAAAGGCAGCTCCTCGGCCCAGCCACCTTCCAGGGGAAGGCTGTAGGCGTACGTGTGCCGGCTTTCGGCCTGGCGGAAAGCACTGGTGACCACCACGGATCCGCCGGCGGTGAACCCCTTCACCCTGGTGGTGCTGTGCCCAAAATAGGTCAGCTGCCGGTAGCCTCCGCCGTCGACGTCCGCGGACACTACCTCCGGCGCCGTTCCCTGCACCACCGTCCACACCAGCTTCTTCCCATCCGGGGTGAAACGGGGGTTGCGGGCGGGCAGCTGAAGCGCGGAGACACGCCAGGCACGCCCACCGCCCAGGGGCGCGATCCACACGTCGTCCTCGGCCACGAAAGTGACCAGATCACCGTGTAGATGCGGGAAACGGAAGTAGCTGGAAGAAGTCATCGTTCGATCATAGTCAACCCTCCGCCGCCCCTGCGGGACGTGCCAAAGCCCGTGGCCGTGGTGAGATGGACCATGCGCATCGTCATCGCAGGAGCCTCAGGGCTGCTCGGCACCTCCATGTCCGCAACCTTCCGTGACGCCGGCCATGACGTCGTCACCCTCGTCAGGCGGGAACCCGCCTCAGACTCCGAAATTCGCTGGGACCCCGCCGCCGGCCAGCTCAACCCTGCCGCGCTTGCCGGGGCAGACGCAGTGGTGAACCTTGCCGGAGCCGGCATCGGGGACAGACCCTGGACGCGCAAGCGGGTGGACGAGCTGTTCAGTTCCCGGGTTGGGGCAACCCAGACACTCACGCAGGCAATGCACCAACTGGATGTTCCGCCGGCCACGTTCATCAGCCAGTCCGGTTCCAATTACTACGGCGATGCCGGAAACACGGTTCTTCGGGAGTCCGCGCCGCCTGGAGAGGGCACCCTGGCACGGATCTGCGCTGAGTGGGAAGCTGCGGCGGCCACCGCCCCGGCAGGGGTCCGCGTGGTCATTCCACGGACCGGCGTGGTCTTTAGCCGGACCGGCGGCGCCTTGGGCCGCATGCTCCCATTGCTGCGCCTCGGCATTGGCGGGCCCTTCGGCAACGGCAGGCAGTTCTGGCCCTGGGTCACACTGCCGGACGTGTCCGCAGCCTTCCTCTTCCTGCTCGAGTCGCAGATCCGCGGGCCTGTCAACCTGTGCGCGCCGGAGGACGCCGACGTCAACGCCATCGTGGCGGCACTTGCCGCTGCCCTGCACCGGCCAGCCGTGCTGCGGGTCCCCTCCTTTGCGCTGCGGCTTGTGATGCGCAACCTCGCGGAAGAGCTGCTGCTGTCCAGCATGCGTATGGAGCCTGCAGTCCTGCAGAACGCCGGTTTCCGGTGGCAGCATCCGGCGCTGGACCAAGCCGCGCAATGGGTGGCCGGCAAGGAGGGTGCGGGGACCAGGGGTTAGCCGCCCCCGTTCCCTCAGCAGGTCATCAGGATCCCGGCAGGATCTCGCTGATCCGCCATGCGCCGTCCACCGAGACCAGTACCAGCCGAAGGGGCTGGGCTGTGCTGGCTTCGCCTGCTGCAAGGACCGAGCCTTGGGCATCCTGCTCCTGATAGGCGGAGGTAGCGGACGTGGCACGAACCACGGCATGCGCATCCGTGGCCCCGTTTTCCGTGGCCACACCGGACAGCGAAGTGGCAAACCCGGCCAGGACAAGACCCGAGCTTCGAAGCCTGCCGGCCGTCCGGCTGTCTGCCGCCGCCGCGGGGGAACCGTCAGCGTTGACCTCGCCCAGCAGCTCCAGGTTGCCGCTGCTGAAGGCATGGTCCCGGAGTGCAGCCAGGCCCACCAGCGCCTGTGCGGGGTCGGAAGCCGCTGCCTGATGCCTGGCAGCCCCGGCAGGATCGACGGCCTCGCCGGGGTGTTGGCTCTTCCCGGGTGAACCCGGATCCGCAGGGGCCGCAGTGGCTCCGGGTGCAGCGTCACCAGGCGGAAAGATGGAACTGCCACCAGCCACCGACCAACCGCCCGCGATGGCCAGGACGGCGACGGCGGGCAGGGCCACCCTCAACATCCACCGGCGGATCGGCGGGGCCTCACGCAGGCGGCCGGCGTGTTTTCCCCTGCCGGCCGCAGGCTGCCGGGTATCCGGAAATGGCAGCCTGTGGGACCTTGTCCCTTTTCCCGTCCATGGCGATGTCACCACCCGCCGGCGCACGCCCTCGAACTGCTCCCTGATCCGGTTCGGCGAGGACGACGGCGGGACGTGCCTGCGCGTCAGCAGTTCCGGAATCACCGTGGGATGGACGGCGGCCGCCAAATCCAGGGGCCGGGGCGAGGCGCTGCGGTAGACGGCGGTGGCCAGGGCGGAAGCCGTGGGGCGAAGCCGGCGGTCCTCATTCAGCCCGGACTCCAGGGCAGCAGCCAGTTCCCTGGGCACCCCCGGGACGAGGAGGGACAGCGGCGGACGGTCAGCGGTCCGCGCGGGTGCCTCCCCGGTCAGGCAGTACCAGCCCAGGGCGGCCGCGGAGTAGACGTCGCGTTCGGGCTGCAGGCCTGCACGGACGGCATCGACGGGCGCGGGGTCCATGAAACCGGGAGTTCCGGGGCTTCCTGCACGGCCGGGATCACCGAGCATCCGGGCAATGCCGACGTCGGACAGCAGGGGTTTGCCCTGGCCGGTGAACAGCACGTTGCCGGGCGAAACGTCTGAATGCGTGAACCCGTTGGCGTGCAGGTGACCCAGGGCCTGGGCTATGGGCGTCACCACCGTGACCGTTTCCCCGACGCTGAGGCTGCCGCGGCTGGCCACCAACTGGGCAAGCGAACCGCCGGAGGCATAGTCCATCACCAGGGCTGTGCCGGCTCCCGGGACCCCTTCCACCCGGACGGCGTCGTGGGCTTTGACGAGGTGCTGGTGATCGAGGACGGAGAGGATACGGATTTCGCGTTTTACGGCATCTTCCGTCAGGCCTTCCCCGGTCCGCACCCCGCGCGAAGGCGGGCGGAAGCACTTCAGGGCATAGTTGCGGCCCGTCAGCTTTTCCGTAGCCAACCACACCGAAGCGCTGCCACCCTGGCCCAGCAGCCGGCCCACTGCGTAGCCAGGAACACTTGGAGCCTGCACATCATCCATCCCCCATGTTTAGCCCAATCCGCCGTTGCCTGCAGAAGTTATCCACAGTCACAGTCCCTTGCCCGGCACATCCGGGGGTGATGGTGAGGTTAGACACTAAACCGGGATCGCCGGGTTCCGGGGTCTAAGCTGGATGCCATGACTCTTGAGTTTTCACAGCTGGGTCTTGCCCCCGACTTCGTCGATTACCAGCAAGCCTGGGACATCCAGCGCGAACTCCATGACAAAGTAGTCGTCGGCGAAACGCCCAGCACCGTCCTGTTGCTGGAACATGCCGCCGTCTATACGGCAGGCAAGCTCACCGAAGACCACGAGCGGCCCTTCGACGGAACGCCCGTGGTGGCTGTGGACCGTGGCGGAAAGCTCACCTGGCACGGCCCGGGGCAGTTGATCGCCTACCCCATCCTCAAGTTGAAGAACCGCGCCGGAATCCGTGACTACGTGGAGCGCCTGGAAGCCATCATGATCGCCGTCATGGACGAGTACGGCATCAAGGCCGAACGGATCAAGGGGCGCGCCGGCGTGTGGGTCAAGGCGGACGCCAAGGGCCCGGACCGCAAGATCGCCGCCATCGGAATCCGCGTCCTCAACGGGGTCACCATGCACGGCATCGCCATCAACTGCAGCAATGACCTCGCACCGTATTCGCAGATCATCGCCTGCGGCATCACCGACGCCGGTGTAACCACCATGTCGCAGGAGACCGGGCGGGACATCCGCCCGGCCCACATCGTTGACCGCATTGTGGAAGAATTCCGCAAGCACCAAGAAGCACTCGTTTTAAGCCCCGAAGGAGCTCTACTGTGACACTGGCACCTGAAGGCCGGAAGATGCTGCGGATCGAGCAGCGCAATGCGGCCACCCCGGTGGAGCGCAAGCCGGACTGGATCAAGGCCAAGGTCCAGATGGGCCCGGAGTTCGTCGGGCTGAAGAACCTGGTGAAAAAGGAAGGCCTGCACACCGTCTGCGAAGAGGCCGGCTGCCCCAACATTTTCGAATGCTGGGAAGACAAGGAAGCCACTTTCCTGATCGGCGGCTCCGAATGCACCCGCCGCTGCGACTTCTGCCAGATCGACACCGGCAAACCCTCCCCCGTGGACCGGTTCGAACCCACCAAGGTGGCCCGCTCCGTCCAGGCCATGCAGTTGCGCTACGCCACCGTCACCGGCGTGGCCCGCGATGACCTCGAAGACGAAGGCGTCTGGCTCTACGCCGAAACCGTCCGCAAAATCCACGAACTGAACCCCGGCACGGGCGTCGAACTGCTCATCCCGGACTTCTCCGGCAAACCCGAGCACATCGCCGCGATCTGCGACTCGAAGCCCGAAGTGTTCGCGCACAACGTCGAAACCGTGCCCCGGATCTTCAAGCGGATCCGCCCGGCGTTCCGGTACGACCGGTCCCTGGACGTCATCACCCAGGGCCGGAACCTGGGAATGGTCACCAAATCCAACCTGATCCTGGGCATGGGCGAAACCCGCGAGGAAATCTCCGAAGCCCTCCGCGACCTGCACGCCGCCGGCTGCGACCTGATCACCATCACCCAGTACCTGCGCCCCTCCGAACGCCACCTGCCCGTGGACCGCTGGGTCAAACCCCAGGAATTCGTGGACCTCCAGCAGGAAGCGGACGAGATCGGCTTCCTCGGCGTCATGTCCGGGCCCCTGGTCCGCTCCTCCTACCGCGCCGGCCGGCTCTGGGCCACCGCAATGCGCAAAAAAGGACGCGACATCCCCGCCGCCCTCGCCCACATCGCCGACGGCATCCAGGACTCCGGCACCACACGCCAGGAAGCCAGCTCACTCCTGGCAGCGCATTCCTGACCCAGGCTCCCGCCACTGCACATAGCGTCCCCAAGGGCCGGCACCGGAAGATTCCGGCGTCCGGCCTTTGGGCTTAAGTCACGTAGAATTGAGGCACTATGGCGAAATCCCCTGACTCCAGCAACTCCACTCCGGCGGGCTCCAGCGCGGTGAAGCGCGGCCTCTTCTCGCGCAAGCCGAAAGAAGCCAAGGTTAAGAAGCCCAGCCGGCTCAAGCAGATCGGCGAAGTCTTCAACATGACCCGCCGGCATGACCCCATGGTGCCGTGGCTGATGCTGCTGGTCTTCCTTGGCGTTGTGGCTGTGAGCTTCCTGGTGGGCTTCTGGCTGGAAAACTGGATTACCGGCCTGATCATCGGCATTCCGCTCGGCCTGCTGGGCGCCACGCTGATCCTCTCGCGCCGTGCTGAACGTGCCGCCTTCGCGCAAATCGAAAACCAGCCGGGCGCCTCCGGCGCCGCCCTCGGAACCCTTCGCCGCGGCTGGATCACCGAGGAACAGCCGGTAGCCGTTAACCCCCGCACGCAGGACGCCGTGTTCCGTGCCATCGGCCGTCCCGGCGTCGTGCTCGTCAGTGAAGGCCCCACGCACCGCGTGAAGCCGCTGCTGGATGCGGAGCGCAAGCGCCTCGCCCGGATCCTGCCTAACGTTACGGTCCACGTCATCGAGAGCGGCCGCGGTGAAGGCCAGGTGCCGCTCAGCCAGGTTGCCAAGAAGATGGGCAAGCTGAAGAAGGAACTGACCAAGCTTGAGGTCAACGCCGTCTCAAAGCGGATCGCATCGCTGGGGAACAAGCTTCCCATCCCCAAGGGCATCGATCCCTACAAGGCCCGTCCCAACCGCGGACGCTAGACCTGACAGCGCCCCGGTACCGGCCTCCCGCCGGACGCCGGGGCGTTTTTCTTGCCCCCAGACCTCCGTCACGTTAAACACCTCCCAGGACAGGACTTCCCCATGCCCCTCAAGAACGTAGTAATCCGCGCTTTCCGGATCCTCGCGGTCGCCGAAGCGTTCAGCTGGGCTGCCCTGCTCATCGGCATGTACTTCAAGTGGATTGCCGGCACCACTGAAATCGGTGTCCAGGTGGCCGGCCCCATCCACGGTGCGCTGTTCGTGGGCTACGGCATCGCGGCGCTGGCTCTGTGGCGCCTGCAGCGCTGGCCATTCCTGGTGGCCCTGTTCGCCGGGGTATCAGCCGTCTTCCCCTTCGCCACCATCCTGTTCGAACGCTGGGCGGGCAAGCGCGGACACCTCAACCCCGGCCCGGCCTCCAAGACCGACGCCGTCTCCGCCAGGGAGTCGAGCCGCGTCTAGCAGGCTTTCCGGCGTCGCTGCGGAACGCGCTACCGGCGGATGAGCAGCGTGTTCATCGCCTTGTCATGGAGTCCGCGCTGGTCAGGATCGAAAATCACGGCGGGGACCACGAGGCAGAGCAGCACCGCCCTCACCAGCGCAGCCAGCGGCCCGGGAACCCCGCCGCCTGGCCTCACCACCGCAATGCCCAAGGCCCGGTGGCCGATGCTGTAGCCGAGGGTCCCCACCAGGAGGGTCTGTTCGACGGCGAACACGGCCAGGGTTGCCCAGGAATTTCCACCGAACGCAAAGTTGCTGATCAGCAGCGCGATGCCCCAGTCGATCATGATCGCCGCAATCCGCCGTCCCGCCCGCGCGATGGAGCCGGGACCGGATTCCGGCAGGCCCAGCCGCTCACCGGGATACTTCGAGATACCGGACGTATCCGGTCCGCTGAGCCAGGAGCCAATGTCTTTGCGATCTACCACCGTCCAAGTTTACCGGCCTCACCTTCGCCGCCACGCCCGGATGGTGGATGGAGTTAGACCACAGTGTGGACTGCGGATAGCGTTGCGTTATCAGGGCATTCTGTAACCTGCCCGAAACAATGTGGACACGGACGGGAAATGCCGCGTCCATAGGCTGTTAGCAGTTTCAAGCAATACCTAAAGCAGGGAAAACCTTGAGTTCTCCCTGCTTTCGGATTGCGCTGGATCAGATGGCTTGCACGCCAGATATTTACATATGCGTTAGGAGCATAGATGTTCAAGACTGCGGACGAAGTCCTCAAGTTCATCAAGGACGAAGATATTAAATTCGTCGATATCCGCTTCACCGATCTTCCGGGCGTCCAGCAGCACTTTAACGTTCCCGCCAAGAGTGTTGACGCCGACTTCTTCATCAACGGCCAGCTCTTCGACGGCTCCTCCATCCGCGGCTTCCAGGGCATCGCCGAATCCGACATGCAGCTGATCCCGGACGTCACCACCGCGTTCCTGGACACCTTCCGCATGGAGAAGACCCTCGCGCTGAACTTCTCCATCGTCAACCCCCGCACCGGTGACCCGTACCACCGCGACCCGCGCGGCGTGGCTGAGAAGGCCGAGGCCTACCTGGCCTCCACCGGCATCGCCGATACCGCGTTCTTCGCTCCCGAGGCCGAGTTCTTCGTGTTCGACAATGTCCAGTACCAGTCCTCCCCGCAGGGCAGCTTCTACAAGATCGACTCCGAGGAAGCCCACTGGAACACCGGCCGCGAGGAAGAGGGCGGAAACCTCGGCTACAAGACCCCCGTCAAGGGCGGTTACTTCCCGGTCTCCCCCACGGACAAGCAGGCTGACCTGCGCGACGCCATGTGCGTGGCGCTGGATGAAGCCGGCCTTGAGGTCGAGCGCAGCCACCACGAAGTCGGCTCCGCCGGCCAGGCTGAGATCAACTACAAGTTCACCACCCTGACCCACGCTGCCGATGACCTGCAGAAGTTCAAGTACGTCATCAAGAACACCGCAGACGCCTGGGGCAAGTCCGTAACCTTCATGCCGAAGCCCGTCTTCGGTGACAACGGCTCGGGCATGCACTGCCACCAGTCGCTGTGGAACGGCGGCCAGCCGCTGTTCTACGACGAGAAGGGCTACGCCGGCCTGTCCGACACCGCCCGCTGGTACATCGGCGGCCTGCTGAAGCACGCTTCGGCCGTGCTGGCGTTCACGAACCCCACTGTGAACTCCTACCGCCGCCTGGTCAAGGGCTTCGAGGCCCCGGTCAACATGGTGTACTCGCAGGGCAACCGCTCCGCCGGTATCCGTATCCCGATCACGGGTACCAACCCGAAGGCCAAGCGCATCGAGTTCCGCGCTCCGGACCCCTCCTCCAACCCGTACCTGGCATTCGCTGCCCAGCTGATGGCCGGCATCGACGGCATCCGCAACCGCATCGAACCGCCGGCTCCGATCGACAAGGACCTC
Organism: Arthrobacter sp. Cr_A7; assembly: GCF_029222765.1. Taxonomy (NCBI): domain Bacteria; kingdom Bacillati; phylum Actinomycetota; class Actinomycetes; order Micrococcales; family Micrococcaceae; genus Arthrobacter; species Arthrobacter sp. Cr_A7. The sequence continues at coordinate 82,230 of NZ_JARHXQ010000093.1, forward strand.
TACGAGCTCCCCGCCGAGGAAGCCAAGGACATCCCCAAGGCTCCGGGCACGCTTGAGGAAGCCCTTGAGGCCCTCCGCGAGGACAACGAGTTCCTGCAGGCCGGTGGCGTGTTCACCCAGGACCTCATCGACACCTGGATCGAGTACAAGTACGAGAACGAGATCCGCCCGCTGTCCCTGCGCCCGAACCCCTACGAGTTCGAGCTCTACTACGGCGTCTAGTCAGATCATGCGGCTGGAGCGGGCATAGTCCGCACACCGTCCGCAAGAATCTGCAGACAGAAAAGGCCGGCCCCAGGTTAACCCCTGGGACCGGCCTTTTTGCTGCCCGGACATGGCAAGGCCAGCTGCTCACTCCGCGAACTGCGCTGCTCCCCCAACACACGTGAGACCCGGCTAACTGCCATAACGAAAACGTAGCTTCGGCGGACGCATCCACACCTGCATGAATGCAGGCCAACCCTGCGAAAATGCATGTTGATGAATCTTCTACTTGCCAGTAGCTTTGTCGAGGCGACTTCCCATTTCCCCCATTTGGGCGGACGCCAAAGAAAGGCTCCGCGGCTACCCCCAATGCCGCGGGGCCTTTCGCATACCTACTGTTCCCCAGGTCGCCCCTGCTTAACAGAGGCTCGCAGGGCATGACGCTGTGCCCGTAGCTACATAATCAAGGTTAAGTGACGAAGCTGCCCGGGCGGACACGCTGCCGGCACCGGGTGCACAGAAGGTGGAGGCCCGGCTCCAGACGTGCTGAGACCGGGAGCCGGACCTCCTGACGAATGCCCCCCGAGACGAAGACTGTTCGAGCCTTCCCCCCAACAAGGTTGAAGAACACCGCCACCCACATACTCGACTAAACACCTGCCGAGTGCAATGCCGCGCCGCTGCCGTTACCTCATCGTGGTATCCGCAAAGCCCCGGAACATGATCCTTTGCGGCCCTGCCGCGCCTCCGTTGTATTGGCCGTGGTCCACGAATCCGGCGCGGCGGTAGGCGGCCAGGCCCGCCGGGTTCGCTTCGTTGACGGACAGTACGACGCCGGTTTCCCCGGTCTGGTGCCGGGCCGTCAGCTTTTCGGCAGTGGCCACGGCAGCGGCGGCGGCTTTCTGCCCAAGGCCCCTGCCCTGGTGCCGCCGGTCGATCAGGAACCCCCTCAGCAGCCAGGCGCTGTGGTCGTCCGGCCAGCCGGCCAGCCCCGCTGCACCGCTCTGCAGGGTGAGCACACCGACGGCACGGCCGTCGGATTCAATAACATAGGGCCGCCGCGAATCCTCCGCCAGTCCTGCCAGGGCCATACGCAGGGGGTCGCCCACGAACCTTTCCTGGCCTTGACTGAGCTGCAGTTTCGCGGCCGCACCGAGCTGGATGGCGCAGGCGTCAGCGTCCAGGTCCCGCAGCGAAATAAGCCAGACGCTGCTCAACGTAACACCCCCTCCGACGACACGGAACAGCCCGGCCCTTCCGGCACCGTCACTGCCCGTAGAAAACCCGTTCGAAGACCGCACGGGCGCGCCGGCTGACACGCAGGTAGTCCTCTTCCAAAGCGGCGGCATTGCCTGGTTCGTAGCCGCACCACCTGGCCACCGCTTCCAGGTCGCGGCGGGACGACGGCAGGAGGTCCGAGGCCTTGCCGTTCCAGATGACGTTCGCGGACCTGATCCTGCTGGCCAGCCGCCATGCCTGGGCCAGGAGGTCAGCATCGTCCTGCGTGAGCAGGCCCGCACGGGCAGCGGCTTCCAGGGCCGGCACGGTGGAGGTGGTCCGCAGTTCCGGCTGTTTGCCGGCGTGCTGGAGCTGGAGCAGCTGGACCAGCCACTCGACGTCGCTCAGGCCGCCGCGGCCCAGCTTAAGGTGCCGTGCGGGATCGGCACCCCGGGGCAGCCGTTCGGATTCCACCCGGGCCTTGATCCTGCGGATTTCGCGGACGTCCTGTTCCGACACCGATTCCGGGTACCGGATGGGGTCGATGAGCTGCAGGAAATCGCGGGCCAGTCCGTCGTCCCCTGCCATGGGGCGTGCACGCAGCAGCGCCTGGGCCTCCCAAATGAGCGACCAGCGGCGGTAGTACTCGGCGAAGGAGTCCAGGGACCGAACCATGGCTCCGCTCTTGCCCTCCGGGCGCAGGTCCGCGTCCATTTGCAGGACCCGTTCGGCCATGATGGCCGGTTTCAGCGGCTGGGTCAGCAGGCTGGAGATCTTGGCGACAATCCGGGACGCCTGTTCCTGCGCCTCTTCCTCGGAGTAGCCGGGCAGCGCCCGGTGCACGTACATCACATCGGCGTCGGAGCCGTAGCCGATCTCGCGGCCGCCCTGCCGTCCCATCGCTACCACCAAAACAGCGGTCTTCAGCGGCCCGTTGGCGGAGACAATGCCTTCCGCCACCCGGAGGGCGCCCAGGACTGCTGCCCTGTCGGTGTCGGCAAGGGCGGCACCCACCTGGTCCTGGTCCAGCAGCCCGGCAGAGTCCGCGACCGCAATCCGCAGGGTTTCACGCCGACGGATCAGCCGGATGAGGCGCATGGCACTTTCCGGATCGGCGTGCCTGGACATTTTGGAGGTGATCTCCTGCCACTGCGCCTCAAACGACACCGGCACCAGGTCCTTGTCCTGGCCCAGCCAGGCTACCGATTCGGGCGACACCTCCAGCAGGTCCGCTATGAGCCGTGAATTCGAGAGCATATGGCACAACCGCTCCGCGGCCGCGTTGGAGTCCCGGAGCATCCCCAGGTACCAGTGGGTGGTGCCCAGCGCCTCGCTGACCCGGCGGAAGGCGAGCAGCCCGGCGTCGGGGTCCACTCCTTCGGCCAGCCAGTCCAGGAGGATGGGCAGCAGTTGCCGCTGCAGCGCGGCACGCCGGCTGACTCCCGCCGTCAGTGCTTCGATGTGCCGCATGGCGCCCTGGGGGTCGCGGTAGCCGAGGGCCGCGAGCCGGCCCTGCGCGGCTTCCGGCGACAGCCTGGCGTCCTCGCTGCTGAGCTTGGCGGCCGTGTTCAGCAGCGGCCGGTAGAAGATCCGCTCATGCAGTTCGCGGACGGACCGCTTGGTCTTCTGCCAGGCGGCCATCAGCGCGTCAGGGTGGGGCCGCTCGTTCGAGAAGGGGCCCAAAACGGCTTTGGCCAACGAGCGCAGTGCGGGTTCCGCGACTGGCATGAGGTGCGTCCTGCGCAGCTGGAACAGCTGGATCCGGTGCTCCAACAGCCGCAGGTAGCGGTAGGCGTTGTCGAATGCGGCGGCGTCCGAGCGGCCGATGTAGCCGCCCGCGGACAGGGCAGCGATCGCGGAGGTGGTGTCCCGCCGCCGCAATGTCTCATCCGCCCTGCCATGGACCAGCTGCAGCAGCTGGACCGTGAACTCAACATCCCGCAGCCCGCCGCGCCCCAGCTTGATCTGCCGCTGCTCCTCCGCCGGCGGGATGTGTTCGGTCACCCGTCGCCGCATCGCCTGGACGGACTCCACGAAGCCGTCCCGGCTTGCCGAACTCCAGATCAGCGGCGCCACGGCATCCTCGTAGCGCCGCCCAAGGTCGGCGTCCCCGGCGATGGTGCGGGCTTTGAGCAGGGCTTGGAATTCCCAGCTTTCGGCCCACCGCGCGTAGTACGTCTCATGCGAGGCAAGGGTCCTCACCAGGGGCCCGGACTTGCCCTCGGGCCGCAAGTTCGCGTCCACCTCCCACAGGCCGGGTTCGCGTGCCACGGAGGAAATGGCGCGGGAAATCCCGCTCGCCAGGGCCGTGCCAATGGTGTTGGCCTGCGCATCGTCAAGGCTTCCGCCGTCCACGACGTAGATGACGTCGACGTCGGAAATGTAGTTCAGCTCGCGCGCCCCGCATTTGCCCATGCCAATGACGGCCAGCCCGACGTCGGCCACTTCGGCGGCGCTGTACTGGTCCGCCGCTTCGGCCCGCGAGACCGCGAGGGCGGCCTCGATGGCTGCGCCGGCGAGGTCTGCGAGTTCGCCGCCCACCGCGGGCAGGAAGTCGAGCGGATCGGCGGCACACAGGTCTTTGACCGCGAGGTCCACCACTCCCCTGCGGTAGGCCGTGCGCAGCGCGGCATAGGCCTCCGCGCCGGTGGCTGCTGCCACGGGACGGGCGGCGCGCGGATCGGCGCCTACTGCCTGCAGAAGGGTTGCGCGCAGCCCAGCAGGATCCGCGGGCAGGGGCTCCGGGCTGGCACGGACCTTGAAGGCGTCAAGGTGCTCGGGGTGCCGGATGAGGAACTCGCCCAGCGCTTCGGACGCACCCAGCACCCGGTACAGCGGTTCGCTCGTTTCCGGGTCCGCGGCCGCCAGCGTCCGCAGGTCAGGATGTTTTTCGATCAGCCGGACCAGGGACTGCAGGGCGGTGTCCGGGCTGGCGGCCATCTGCAGTCCGGTGAACAGCGTGTCCTGGTCCAGCCCCTCCAGTTCCCGGGCAGCGAGGAACCGCTCGCCCTTCTCCAGGTCGCTGAAACCGGCCGCAATAAGGCGGCGTGCCAGGCTCACGCCCGCCGCCTAGAGAATGCCGAGGTTGCGCTGCAGCTCGTAGGGCGTCACCTGCAGCCGGTAGTCCTGCCACTCTGCGCGCTTGTTGCGCAGGAAGTGCTCGAAGACCTGCTCGCCCAGGATCTGCGGCATCAGCTCCGAATCCTCCATGGAACGGATTGCATCGTGCAGGCTGGCCGGAAGCGGGTCGTGGCCCATGGCGCGGCGCTCAGCCGAGCTCAGCGACCAGACGTCGTCCTCGGCAGCAGCGGGCAGGTCGTAGCCTTCCTCGATACCCTTGAGCCCGGCGCCGAGCAGCACCGCGTAGGCGAGGTACGGGTTGGCAGCCGAGTCGATGCCGCGGTACTCGATCCGGGCGGACTGGCCCTTCCCCGGCTTGTACAGCGGAACACGGACCAGCGCGGAGCGGTTGTTGTGGCCCCAGCTCAGGTAGCTCGGCGCCTCGCCGCCGCCCCAGAGCCGCTTGTAGGAGTTCACGAACTGGTTGGTGACGGCCGTGAATTCGGGCGCGTGCTTGAGGATGCCGGCAATGAACTGGCGGGCGGTCTTGGACAGCTGGAACTCTGCGCCGGCCTCGTAGAAGGCGTTGGTGTCGCCCTCGAACAGGGAGAAGTGGGTGTGCATGCCGGAACCCGGGTGCGCGGTGAATGGCTTGGGCATAAAGGTGGCGTAGGTGCCCTGCTGCAGCGCCACTTCCTTGATGACGGTACGGAACGTCATGATGTTGTCCGCCGTCTGCAGGGCGTCGGCGTAGCGCAGGTCGATCTCGTTCTGGCCGGGTCCGCCCTCATGGTGGCTGAACTCCACGGAAATGCCCACGGACTCCAGCATGGTCACAGCGGTGCGGCGGAAGTCCTGGGCAACGCCGCCCGGGACGTGGTCGAAGTAGCCGCCCTCGTCCACCGGTACCGGTGCGCCATCGGGACCAAGGTCCTGCGACTTGAGCAGGTAGAACTCGATTTCCGGGTGGGTGTAGCACGTGAAGCCCATGTCGGCGGCCTTGGCGAGCGTCCGCTTGAGGACGTTCCGCGGGTCCGCGGCGGAAGGCTCGCCGTCGGGCGTCAGGATGTCGCAGAACATGCGCGACGTCTGCTCCGTCTCACCGCGCCACGGCAGGATCTGGAAGGTGGACGGATCCGGCTGCGCCAGCATGTCCGACTCGAAGACACGGGCCAGGCCCTCGATGGCAGATCCGTCGAAACCGAGCCCTTCCTCGAAGGCGCCTTCAACCTCGGCGGGCGCCAGGGCCACAGACTTGAGCGAACCCACGACGTCGGTGAACCACAGGCGCACGAAACGTACGTCGCGCTCTTCGATTGTGCGCAGGACAAACTCTTGCTGGCGGTCCATGATGGCCTCTTCTCCGGTCAACGTGCATGCTCCGGGGTCCGCAGGATGGGGGATGCCGGCAGCAGTTCACAAACACTGTACTAAGCATTCGACGCCGATGCTGGAGCCTGGGCCGCGCGTAACACAGCGTTAACACCCCAGACGCTCTTTGAGGGCCGCGCGTCAGGTGATCCCGGCCTCCCGCGGCGGCCGCCGGAGGCCTCTGTATGACGCTTATCACCCGCACGTCAGGCTTTCGGCGGTAGCTAGGACGGCGGGTACCGCATTACGCTCATGCCATGGCCTCCAGCAACAGTTCTGACTCAAGCGTGTCCGCCGACGTTCCCGCCCCCTACGGCAGCGGGCCCGGGCAGGCCGCACCCGCTTCAGGACCGAAGCCGGGCAAGGTGCGCATCCACCACCTGCAGCAGGCCAAGAAGGACGGCACGAAGTTCGCGATGCTGACGGCCTACGAGCAGTACACGGCCGAGATTTTCGACGCCGCCGGCATCGAGGTGCTCCTGGTCGGAGATTCCGCCTCCAACAACGTGTTCGGCAACGAGACCAGCCTGCCGGTCACCGTGGACGAGCTGCTCCCCCTGTGCCGCGCCGTCGCCCGGTCCGCCAAACGGGCTTTGGTGGTGGCCGACCTGCCCTTCGGCAGCTACGAGGTCTCCGCGGAGCAGGCGGTCTCCGCCGGTGTCCGCTTCCTCAAGGAAGGCCTGGCCCACGCCGTCAAGATCGAAGGCGGCGCGTACTACGCACCCACTGTTCGCGCCATGGTGCAGGCCGGCATCCCGGTCATGGCCCACATCGGCTTCACCCCGCAAAGCGAGCACGCCCTGGGCGGTTATCGGGTGCAGGGGCGCGGCGATGACGCCCAGCGCCTGATTGACGACGCCGTGGCCCTGGCCGACGCCGGAGCGTTCTGTGTGCTGATGGAAATGGTGCCGGCAGACACGGCGGCCGCGGTGGAGGCGGCCGTCAGCGTTCCTACGGTGGGCATCGGCGCCGGCAAGGAAACCACCGGCCAGGTGCTTGTCTGGCAGGACATGGCCGGCCTCCGCGGCGGGCGGATGGCCAAGTTCGTCAAACAGTACGCAGACCTTCGCAGCACCCTCCTGGATGCTGCCACAGCCTACGGCGACGACGTGCGGTCGGGACAGTTCCCCGGGCCCGAGCACTCTTTCTAGCCCGCACGCCCGGCCCGCCACCGGCCGGACTGCTTCCCCGGCCCGCACCCGAGACGGGGCGGGACGCGTACCTCAGTCGTCGTCGTCGTTTTTCTCCCAGGCCTCATTGCGGGCCCGGACCTTCTCGAGGGCGTGTTCGGCTTCTTCCCTGGTTTTGTAGGGGCCGATCAGCTGGCTCCAGTCCGAGAGCCGGTCCTCTTCCACCTCATGGGTTTTGATGTTGTACCAGTACTCAGTCATCGTTGCTCCCGTTCCGGCAGGCAGGGAAGCCGCAGCGTGACGCGCGTAACTTAAAGCCCTACGCAGGTCCTCCGCGGCTTCCGGTTGTTAGGCGTTCTGTGGTGCCTTATATGATCAATCTATGCCTTCCCTTGCCTCGACTGCACCCATCGGCACCCTCACCCCCGGTACTATCGGCCCGCAGCGTCCCGTCCCGGCCTCCATCCCCCGCCCGGAGTACGTCGGCAAGCCCGCCCCCGCCAAGTTCACGGGGTCCGAGGTCAAGTCCGCCGAGACCATCGAGAAGATCAGGATCGCGGGAAAGATCGCGGCCCAGGCCATCGTGGAAGTGGGCAAGCACATCCAGCCGGGCGTCACCACGGACCAGCTGGACAAGGTGGGCCACGAATTCCTGCTTGACCACAAGGCGTACCCGTCCACCCTCGGCTACCGGGGCTTCCCGAAATCGCTGTGCTCCTCCCTGAACGAGGTCATCTGCCACGGCATCCCGGACAGCACGGTGGTGCAGGACGGCGACATCATCAACATCGACATCACCGCCTTCATCAACGGCGTCCACGGCGACACCAACTACACCTTCCTGGTGGGCGACGTGGACGAGGAATCCCGCCTGCTGGTGGAACGGACGCAGGAGTCGCTGAACCGCGCCATCAAGGCTGTGGCCCCCGGCCGGGAGATCAACGTCATCGGCCGCGCCATCCAGTCCTACGCCAAGCGGTTCGGCTACGGCGTGGTCCGCGACTTCACCGGACACGGCGTGGGCGAAGCCTTCCACACGGGCCTGATCATCCCCCACTACGACGCCGCCCCGGCCTACAACACGGTCATCGAGGCGGGCATGGTGTTCACCATCGAGCCGATGCTCACCCTGGGCACCGTGGAGTGGGACATGTGGGCGGACGACTGGACCGTGGTCACCAAGGACCGCAGGCGCACCGCCCAGTTCGAGCACACGCTGCTGGTGACCGAATCCGGCGCCGAGATCCTCACCCTGCCCTAGCCTGATGCACTATTAGCTTTTCCGGTTCCTGACCGGACACCCATCCGGGCCGGCCGCCGGCCGCCCTTCCCTGCCCGCCCCTGCCACGAACGGAAACCCATTGGCCAAGAAGGACGAGAAGTCGCACAAGAACGCCCCGCTGATCGGCATCGACATCGGAGGCACGGGAATCAAGGGCGGCATCGTCGACCTCAAAAAGGGCAAGCTCCTGGGCGAACGCTTCCGGGTGCCCACCCCGCAGCCCGCCACGCCCGAGTCCGTGGCGGAGGCCGTGGCACTGGTGGTGGCGGAACTCTCGGCCCGTCCCGAAGCGCCCGAAGCGGGTTCACCCGTGGGCGTCACCTTCCCCGGCATCATCCAGCACGGCGTCGTGCACTCCGCAGCCAACGTGGACAAGGCCTGGCTGGACACCAATATTGATGCCCTGCTGACGGAGCGCCTCGGCCGGCCGGTTGAGGTCATCAACGACGCCGACGCCGCGGGCCTGGCGGAGGCGCGCTACGGCGCCGGCGCCGGCGTTGCCGGCACAGTCCTGGTGATCACCCTGGGAACCGGCATCGGCTCTGCCTTTATCTTTGACGGCAAACTCGTTCCCAACGCCGAACTGGGGCACCTGGAGATTGACGGCTTCGATGCGGAAACCAAAGCCTCCGCCGTGGCCCGTGAGCGCGACGGCCTGACCTGGGACGAATACAGCGTGCTGCTGCAGCGCTACTTCTCCCACGTGGAGTTCCTGTTTTCCCCCGAGCTGTTCATCGTGGGCGGCGGAATCTCCAAGCGGGCCGACGAATACCTGCCCAACCTGAAGCTGCGCACCCCGATCGTGCCGGCCGTCCTGCGCAACGAGGCAGGCATCGTGGGCGCCGCCATCGAGATTGCCCTGAAGCACAAGCTCGC
>NZ_JARHXQ010000094.1:0-31407 GCF_029222765.1 Arthrobacter sp. Cr_A7
CATCTGTTCCCAGATGCCCATGGTCCTGTCACCCTGGACGTTGCTGTGCCCGCGGATGGGCGAGGCGCCTGCGCCCGGCTTGCCGATGTTGCCGCGGAGCAGCAGGAGGTTGATGATCTCCTTGATGGTGGCCACGCCCTTCTTCTGCTGCGTGATGCCCATGGCCCAGGTGATGATCACCTTGTCAGCGGCGAGGTAGCGGGCCGCAAGCTCGTCGATTTCCTCGGTGCGCAGCCCCGTGGCCTCGAGGACAGCGGCTTCATCCAGCCGGGAGAGGTGGGCCTTGAGCTCCTCCAGCCCGTCGCAGTGCTCCGCCAGGAACTGGTGGTCCAGCACCGTCCCGGGGTTCGCGGCCTCCGCGTCGAGGACGCGCTTGGAAACGGCCTGCAGCAGCGCCATGTCGCCGCCGATCCGCACCTGCAGGAACTGGTCCGCCAGGTCCGTGCCGTGCCCGATGATGCCCTTTACCTTCTGCGGGTTCTTGTACCGCATCAGGCCGGCCTCCGGCAGCGGATTCACGGCGACAATGTTCGCCCCGGCCTCCTTGGCCTCCTCCAGCGCCGTGAGCATCCTCGGATGGTTGGTGCCCGGGTTCTGGCCCATGATGATGATCAGGTCCGCCTTGGCGAAGTCGTCATAGGAAACCGTGGCCTTGCCCACGCCAATGGTCTGCCCCATGCCCCATCCGGAGGACTCGTGGCACATGTTGGAGCAGTCCGGCAGGTTGTTGGTGCCGTAGGCGCGGATGAACAGCTGGTAAAGGAAGGCGGCCTCGTTGGACGTCCTGCCGCTCGTGTAGAACGCGGCCTGGTTGGGGTCGGGGAGGGACTTGAGTTTGTCCGCGATGATGCTGAACGCCTGCTCCCAGCTGACCGGCCGGTAGTGGTCCTCCCCCGCCTTCTTGTACACGGGCTCGGTCAGGCGGCCCTGCATGCCCAGCCAGTATTCGGACCGGTGCCGCAGCTCGCTGACGGGGTGTTCGTCCCAGAACTCCCGGCCGATGACCACGGGAGTGGCTTCCCAAGTGACCGCCTTCGCCCCGTTTTCACAGAACTCGAACGTCTTGCGATGGCCCGGATCAGGCCACGCGCAGCTCATGCAGTCGAATCCGTCCTTCTGGTTCAGGGCCAGCAGGGTCTTCCGCGAGCGCTCCACGCCCATGTGTTTGAGCGCCGGCTGCATCGAGTGGTAGACCCCGGGCACACCGGCGGCCCAGGTTTTGGGATGGCCGGTCACTTCCAGTTCGGACTCGTCCGCCTCTTCGACCTTCGGGTTCTTGCGCGTCACGCTGCACACTCCTCGGCTGTTCCTGGTCCCCACAAGCCACGGCACACGCCGGCGGACCAATTTCTTCCACAGTTGTTCAGCAGATCATGGAAGTCAAGGGAATGACGACGGCGGCACCCGCCCGCGTTAGGCTGGTTCCCAAGGCTGAAGCAAGCGGCCGCAGGAACTTCTGTGCGGAGCCCATTAATGCCCGACGATCGTGCCCTCGCCGCCCTGGCGGCGTCTTCCTTCTCCCTGCCGGACCTGCGGGACGGCCAGCTGGCGGGCATCAGCGCCTTGGCCGGCGGCCGTGATGTCCTGGCAGTGATGCCCACCGGCTTCGGCAAATCCGCCATCTACCAGGTCGCGGCGCAGCACCTGCACAACGAAACGGGACGCCCCGCCGTCGTGGTTTCACCGCTTATTGCCCTGCAGGAGGACCAGCAGGATGGGCTGGCCGGCGACCTCGGCGACCAGGCGGCTGTCACCATCAACTCCTCGCACAGCGATTCCGAGGTGGAGGCCGCGTGGCAGGCCGTCGAATCCGGGCAGGCCACCTTCATGTTCCTTGCCCCGGAGCAGCTGGCCAAACAGGACACCGTGGACCGCATCGCCGCCCTGGACATCACGCTGTTCGTGGTGGACGAGGCGCACTGCGTCTCCTCCTGGGGTCACGACTTCCGGCCCGACTACCTCAGCCTGGGCAACGTGCGCGAGCGGCTGGGCAACCCGCCCGTGGCCGCCCTCACCGCCACCGCCTCCCCGCCCGTCCGGGACGAGATCGTGGAGCGGCTGGGCATGGAGGACCCGCTGGTGCTGGTTCGGGGCTTCGACCGGCCCAACATCAGCCTGGACGTGGTCCGCCACCAGGAAGACCGGGGCAAGCGGAAGGCCGTGCTGGCGCAGGTGGCCGGGCTGGCCGGCGACGGCCACGGGCTGCTCTACGCGGCCACGCGGAAGGACACCGAGAAGTACGCCGCGAAGCTCGCCGCGGAAGGGCTGCGGACGGAGGCATACCACGCGGGCCGGTCCGCCGGGGACAGGGAGCGGATCCACGAGCAGTTCCTCGACGACGCCCTGGACGTTGTGGTGGCCACCACCGCTTTCGGTATGGGGATCGACAAGCCCAACGTCCGTTTTGTGGTCCATGCGGATATTCCAGAGTCGCTTGACGCCTACTATCAGGAGATTGGCCGCGCCGGGCGTGACGGCCAGCCGGCGGCGGCGGTGCTGCACTACCGCGCCGAGGACCTGGGGCTGCGGAAGTTCTTCAGCACGAGTTCCCCGGATCCGGATCGGCTGCTGGCGGTACTGAAGGTCCTCAAGGCCGCGGGTGCGCCCACGCCGAAGTCCTCCCTGGCCGAGCTGGCCGGGTTCCCGGTCCGCCGCGTCACGGGACTGGTCAACCAGCTGGAGGAGGCGGGCGCCGTCATCACAGGCAAGCGCGGCATCCGCCTCGCCTCCAAAGCCAAGCTGCCCGCCCTGGTGGAGCGCGCCGTCGAACTCGCCGAGGCCCGGCAGCGCGTGGAGCAGTCCCGCCTCACCATGATGCGCGCCTACGCTGAAACGGACGGCTGCCGGCGGCAGTTCCTGCTGGGCTACTTCGGCGAGGACCTTCCGGAACCGTGCGGCAACTGCGATGGCTGTGCCGACGCCGCCGCGCGGGATGTCCAGCCGGGTGACAAGGCGCACGACGGCGGCAGGGCGGCTTCCGCCGCTGCCGACGAGCCGTTTCCCCTCCAGTCAGCCGTGGTCCACAAGGAGTGGGGCCCGGGGCTGGTGATGCGGCATGAGGACGACGTGATCACTGTCCTGTTCGAGCAGGAGGGGTATAAGACGCTGTCCCGGACCGCCGTCGTCGAGCATGAACTCCTCAAGCCGGCTTAGGTAGGCTGGGAGGAGACTCCAACGAAAGGCCCGCCTCGTGGAAGTACCCTCAATTGTCTGGACCCTGACCGTCGCCGGAATTGTTGCCCTGCTGGCTTTCGACTTCTTCTTCCACGTGCGGAAGGCACACACGCCGTCGCTGAAGGAATCGGCCATCTGGTCCGCCATCTACGTGGGCATCGCGGTGCTCTTCGGGCTCGGCGTGTTCCTGTTCGGCGGGTCAACCATGGGCACGGAGTACTTCGCCGGCTACATCACGGAGAAGGCGCTGTCCGTGGACAACCTCTTCGTGTTCCTGATCATCATGGCCAGCTTCAAGGTGCCCCGCGCCGACCAGCAGAAGGTGCTCCTGTTCGGCATCGTGTTCTCGCTGATCGCCCGCACGGCGTTCATCTTCCTGGGCGCCGCGCTCATCAACAGCTTCGCGTGGGTGTTCTACATCTTCGGGCTGATCCTGCTCATCACCGCCGGCAACCTGCTGCGCCCCAACAGCCACGACGACGATTCCGAAGGCCTGGTGGTGCGGCTGGCCAAAAAGTACCTCCCGGCGTCGGCCCATTACGACGGCGACAAGCTCTTCACGATGGAGAACGGCAAACGCGTCCTCACCCCGATGCTCCTGGTGATGGTGGCCATCGGCGGCACGGACATCCTGTTCGCCCTGGACTCCATTCCGGCCATCTTCGGCCTGACCCAGAACGTGTTTATCGTGTTCACCGCCACGGCGTTCTCCCTGATGGGCCTGCGGCAGCTGTTCTTCCTGATCGACGGGCTGCTGGACCGGCTGATCTTCCTCTCGTACGGCCTCGCGGCGATCCTGGGCTTCATCGGCGTGAAGCTGATCCTGCATGCCCTGCACGAAAACACCCTCCCGTTCATCAACGACGGCCAGCACGTCAACGTGGTGGAAGTGAGCACCCAGGTTTCGCTCAGCGTCATCCTGGGCGTCCTGCTGGTCACGGTCCTGGCGTCCATCTTCAGCCCCAAGGGCAAGGCCAAGAACGCCGTGTCCGGAGCCCGGCGCCACGCCATCGAATACCTGGACCTCAACTATGAAACGGACATGGTGGAGCGGGACAAGATCTTCGCCAAGATGTGCCGCGAAGAGGACCAGATCCGCAAGCTGCCCGAGAAGTACAAGCGGCTCATCCGCAACGAAACCGAGTTCCTGGAGCTGCTGCGGAACGCCCACACGGAGCACGACAAAGCCCAGGTGCGCGCGGACGCCAAGGGCTAAGACGGCCTTTGTCAGACCCTCTTGCTAGGTTTGGATCAAGGCCAGGGGAACCATCCCCAGGCCGCTGATGACGGTCCGGATGTCAATGGGGAGGCCCAGTGTTTCTGCTCGAAGCTGCCGGTGTTGATGCCGGTGCGCCGCCGGACCTGGTGTTTTCCGCCAGTGACCTGGTGGCCGCCAGCGAGTGCGAGTACCGCACGCTCCGGATCCTGGACGAAAAGCTGGGCCGGGCGCCTAAGGCAGAATTTCCGGCGGACGAGATGCAGGCCCGCGCCGGCGTCCTGGGCGACAAGCATGAGGCAACCGTACTGGCCAGCCTGATCGCCAAGTATGGCGAGTGGGATGCCAGCCGTGGTGCGGGCGTCTACTCGCTGGAACGTGGCCCGAACCTCCGTGGCGAACTCCAGGCCAAGCACGCGGAAACCGAGCTGGCGCTGCGGTCCGGGGCGGACGTCGTGTTCCAGGCCACCTTCTTCGATGGTGAATTCCTGGGCTACGCCGACTTCCTGGTAAACGAGGCCGCGGGCACCAAGAACCCGGGCCGCTACGAGGTGTGGGACACCAAGCTGGCCCGGCACGCCAAGGTGGGCGCCCTGCTGCAGCTCGCCGCCTACGGCGACCAACTCCTGGGAATGGGCCTGGAGCCCTCCCCCGTCGCCACCCTGGTGCTGGGCACCAGGGTCGGTGAAGACTGGCTCCGCAGCAGCCATTCCCTTCCGGACCTGCTGCCCGTTTTCCGGGAACGACGCCGGCGCTTCCGCCACCTCACTTCACAACACCGCCAGGCCGATGCACCTGTGGAGTGGCAGCAGCCAGGCATTGTCCACTGCGGCCGCTGCGATTACTGCGGGGAGCAGGTGCAGGTCCACCGCGACCTGCTGATGGTTGCCGGCATGTCCGTCGTGCAGCGCAGAAAGCTCCGCGCCGCCGGCATCACCAGCATCGAGCAGCTCGCCGGGATGCCTGCCGGGGAGGCGCACAACTCGGTGGTCCGGCTCCGCGCCCAGGCCCGGATGCAGCTGGGCCTGGACGCACCCGCAGGGTCCCGGACGTTCAGCAAGGACGGCGAGCCGCACACTGTTTCCTATACCGTTCTGCCGGACAACACCATCGGGTCCCTTCCTGCGCCCAGCCAGGGCGACATCTTTTTCGACTTCGAGGGCGATCCGCTGTGGCAGGACCCCGCCACGGGCGTGTGGGGCATCGAGTACCTGTTCGGTGTGATCGAGGCGCCGGTGCCCGGCGCCGGCGATGATCCTGTCTTCCGCCCGTTCTGGGCGCACTCACGGCAGGGGGAACGCCGCGCCTTTCTGGACTTCCTGGAGTACGTGGAGGAGCGCCGGGCCCGGTACCCGGACATGCACGTCTACCACTACGCGCCGTACGAGAAAACGGCGCTGCGGAACCTTTCGCTGGCCCATCAGGCAGGTGAGGACACCGTGGATGAGTGGCTGCGGCAGGGCTTGCTGGTGGACCTGTACGCCACGGTGCGGCACTCACTGCGGATCTCCGAGGCCTCCTACTCCATCAAGAAGCTGGAACCGCTGTACATGGGTGACAACCTGCGTTCCGGGGACGTCAAGGACGCCGGCGCATCCGTGGTGGCCTACGCGGCGTACTGTGCAGCCAGGGACTCCGGCAACCAGGCCGAGGCTGACAAGATCCTCACCTCCATCTCGGACTACAACCGCTACGACTGCCTGTCCACCCTCCGGCTCCGGGACTGGCTCCTGGATATTGGGGGCGGGTCGGCTATGAACACTGACGCTGCGGCCGGGAGCGTCGTGCCGGCCGATACGGCTGGCATGCTGGGCGGGCGGGAACGCCTTGCGGGACGGGAGCGTACCGCGGCACCTGATGAGACACCGGAGGAAGCCAGGCTTCGCGAGTACCTGGCCGGACTGCCGGACACCCGGCCCTGGACGGACGACGAACGGGCCATCGCCATGGTGGCAGCAGCCACCGGTTACCACCGCCGGGAACGGAAGCAGTTCTGGTGGCAGCACTTCGACCGCGTTGAAGCTCCCCTCGAAAGCTGGTCCGACCAGCGGAACGTCTTCGTTGTGCAGTCCGCCGAGGTCGCCTCGGACTGGGCGCTGGCCAAGCCCCGGGAACGGATGCGCACCCGGGTCCTGCGGCTCCGCGGCACCATGACGGAGGGCTCGGATTTCCGGGCTGACTCAAGCTGGTGCCGGCTGTACGACGCACCGGCGCCGGACGGCATGGCTGCCCCCGACGCCGCACCCGGCGCCAGGGCCTACACCTTCGGCACCAGGATCAGCGAGCTGTCACCGGCGCCGGACAATCCCGAGCACACCGAGATCATCATTGCGGAACGTGAGTCGGGCAAGGTTTCTGCGTACCCGCACCTCCCCGTGGCCCTGACGGAGGACCAGCCTTTGGCCACCGCCAGCATCGAAGCCGCCATCGCGGAGGTCGCCGGCGCCGTGGGCGCGTCGGTGCCTGCGCTGCCCGCACATCCCGGCCTGGACATCCTGCGCAAGCAGCCGCCGCGGTTCCTTGCCCTCCCGGGCCCGGTGGCGGTCCGTCACCGTGACGACGGCTCTGCTGATTACGCCGCCGCAATCGCCGGATCCCTGCGGGACCTTGACCGCTCCTACCTCGCCGTCCAGGGACCTCCGGGAACCGGCAAGACGTTCGTCGGCGCCCACGTCATCGGCCAGCTCGTGGCCGAGGGCTGGAAGATCGGCGTCGTGGCCCAGTCCCACAACGTGGTGGAGAACCTGCTGTGCCGGGCGATCGATACTGGCGGCGTGGATCCTGCCATCGTGGGCAAGAAGCTGGCTGCACCCCACGACGTGCCGTGGAGTTTGACGGCCGACGGCGACGTGGCCCGCCTGCTGTCATCCCCCGGCGGGTGCCTGGTGGGCGGGACGGCGTGGACCATGACCGGCAAGGAGGTCCCGGCCGGCTCGCTGGATCTGCTGGTGATCGACGAAGCAGGACAGTTTTCGCTGGCCAACACGCTGGCAGTGTCCCGCGCCGCCAAGAGGCTGCTCCTGCTCGGGGACCCCCAGCAGCTCCCGCAGGTGACGCAGGGCGCGCACCCCGAGCCGGTGGACGAGTCTGCGCTGGGGTGGCTGGCGGCCGGGCACGCCACCCTCCCCGCGCGGCTGGGCTACTTCCTGGCCGACAGCTGGCGGATGCACCCGGACCTGTGCTCTGCCGTGTCCCGGCTCAGTTACGAAGGGAAGCTCCAGTCGGCACCGGCAGCGTCACTCCGCGAGCTGGAGGGGCTGCCGCCCGGGGTCGAAAGCGTCTTCGTGGACCACACCGGCAACACCACGGGTTCCAAGGAGGAAGCGGCCGAGGTGGTCCGGCAGGCCAGGCGGCATCTTGGCCTGAAATGGATTCCGGGCGCCGGCAGCGATGCACGTCGGCTGGAGCAGCAGGACCTGCTGGTGGTGGCCGCGTACAACGCCCAGGTGCACCTGATCCGGAAAGCGTTGGAAGAAGCCGGCCTTCCCGATATTCGGGTAGGAACGGTGGACAAGTTCCAGGGCCAGGAGGCGCCGGTGGTGCTGGTCTCCATGGCGTGTTCGGCCGTGGCTGAGGCTCCCCGCGGGGCCGAGTTCCTGCTGAACCGGAACCGGATCAACGTGGCGGTATCGAGGGGGCAGTGGCGGGCGGTCATCATCCGCTCCCCCGAACTCACCAGCTACATGCCGCACAAACCTGCGGCTTTGGAGGAGCTGGGTGCGTTCATCGGCCTGAGCCCGCGGGAGTAGCGCATCAGCGGGCGTTGAATCCGCGGAAGCGTCCCTCCGCTGCGGACAGCTCGTTGTCCACCCGCTCCACCCTGCCGGGGGTGCGGCCGGAGTTCAACCAGTCCAGGAGGTCCCGGACCTGCGGCTCGGGACCTTCGGCAACCACGGCCACCGAACCGTCGTCGAGGTTTTTCACTTCACCGGTCAGGCCCAGTTCCTCGGCTTTGCCCATGGTCCAGAAGCGGAAGCCGACTCCCTGCACCACGCCGAACACGCGCGCGTCCAGCCGGACCGTATCCGATGCCGACCCGTCGTGCCCGGCCATGGTGCACTCCTCGATGAACAGCCGTCCAACCCAACCAAGTAGCAGTATCTGTCGTTCTGATGCCTCATAACGACAGTTGGCGCTACCTGGTTGGGCGGGGACAGGCGTTAGTTGATGGTGATGTCGCGGGTGGCGTGGTTGTAGCGGATGGTGACCGTGCCGCCGTTGTGGTGCAGCTCGTGGTTGGGGCCATCGAAGGCGCCGTAGGCACCGTAGTTCTCGTCCCAGGAGCGGTTCAGTGCAATCTTGAAGGTGTAGAAGCCAGCGGGCAGCTCGGCGCTCTTCTTCCAGAGCTGGTCCAGGAAGTCGAACTCCATCTGGGCTTCGTCGTACTGCGGTGCCCAGTTCTCCGGCGCACCCAGGATGGTGTTGAAGTCGCCGGCCACAGCCACGGCTTCGGGCTGCGGGTGTGTCTCAACGTCCGGGCCCTCGAACGGCTCGTCGGCGGCATCGGCGGCCGTATCCTTGGCGGGCGCCTTGGTCTTGCGGACGGCCTTGACTACCGGCTCGACGGCGTCCTCGAGTACCTTGGCTGCCTTGCCCACGGCGGCGGCGGCCTTCTTGGCGGGAGTCTTGCGGGCCGTCTTCTTGGCGGTTTCTTCCTTGACGGGAGCCTCCAGCGTGGCCGCGGCAGCGGAGACCGGCCGGACGAACCCTGCGGGAGCGGTGGGGACCGGGGTGTCGGCAGGAACGGGAGTGCCGGCGTCGAGCGCGGTGGCGAAGGACACTGGGTCGGGGTAGGCAACGGTGGCGCGCATGCCGTCCTCGGTGATGGTCCATCCGGAGCGGCCCTTCACCAGCCAGCCGGCCTTGACCAGCTTGGCGGTTGCTGAGGTGAGCGTCTTGTGTCCGCGGGGAATGCCGCCGCTGAGCAGTTCCGCCTCGTGCTCGTTGAACGGCACGCGGGCCGTCGCTTCCGCGAGGACCTGGCCCGCGTTCAGTGCATCGCCTGACCACACGCCTTCGGTCAGGACATCCAGAACGGTCTTGAGTCGAAGGAAGGTGTTTTCTGCGGTGGACTTGGCCATGATTCCCCTTTTATGAAAGCGATCGGTCTTAGGCATCTTGCCAACTGCCGATTAAATCGCGCGACTTTAATTGGTTAACTCTGCGTGTCGTGACCGACTATGAAGCGGATATCGCCACAAGTGAGGCGGAGGTCTCGGGTAAGGGCTGACTGCACAACCCTCTCAGCGCTGGTACGGGTGCCGCCCTGCACTCCCCAGACACGCCTGCGGCACCCAGTTTAGCGGCACAATGGCGCACTTGTTGCCTCGGACACAGGACGGTCAGGGCGTGACGTCCTGGCCGTTCAGTTCCGCCAGCAGCTCGGCCTTCCGTTCTTCCGACGCAAAGGACGAATGGATGGAGTTCGCGGCCAGGCGCGCCTTGTCGAATTCGGACAACTCGAACACCGCCGAGAGCTGGGCAAAGTTGTCGTCCACATAACCTCCGAAGTAGGCGGGATCGTCGGAGTTGACGGACACATTGAGCCCGGCGGCGAGCATGGCGGGAAGCGGGTGGTCCGCCAGCGTATCGACGGCGCGGAGCCTCACGTTGGACAGCGGGCACACGGTGAGCGGGATCCGCGCATCCACCAGGCGCTCCACCAGTTCCGGATCCTCCATGCAGCGGATGCCGTGGTCGATGCGCTCCACGCCAAGGACGTCCAGCGCCTCGGTGATGTACGACGCCGGGCCCTCCTCGCCTGCATGGGCCGTCAGCCGCAGGCCTGCTTCGCGAGCCTTTGCATAAAGCCGTTCAAATTTCGCCGGCGGGTTCCCGACCTCCGCCGAATCAAGTCCGATGGCCCCGATCGGCGCATCCATGGCCAGCAGGCCGTCCAGGACCTCCAGGGCCGAGTCCTCCGGAAGGTCACGCAGGAAGGCCGCGATCAGCATGGTGGACATGCCAAAGTCCTCCTGCGACGTGGCCAGCACCGATGCCACACCGTTGACGCAGGTTTCCAGTGAAATTCCGCGTGAAAGGTGCGCCTGCGGGTCCATCATGATTTCTGCGTGGCGCACCCCGGCAGCAGCTGCCCGTTCCAGATAGGAGTGCGTCATCGCGGCGAAGTCCTCTTCTGTCTGCAGCACCGCCATATTGGCGTAGTACAGGTCCAGGAAGGACTGCAGGTCGGTGAACTCGTACCGTTCCCGGAGTTCGTCCAGCCCGGAATACGGCAGCTCGATGCCGTTGCGCTCCGCCAGGGCGAAGATCAGCTCCGGCTGCAGGGTCCCTTCGATGTGCAGGTGCAGTTCGGCCACGGGAAGGACGCGGGCCGGGACGGCAGGCTCGGTTTCGTCCGCTTCAATGTCAGGCACGGCGCTGCCGGCCGCAAAGTTTTCCATCGGGTCAGGATAATGCCCTGCGGCGTATTCGCCACTAGAGTCGAGCGAATGCAGAACGCCACGCACGCTGATGACCTGCAGTACCCGGCTCCCACCTCCGCGGCCGACGGCTTCGTCCGGGTCCGCGGCGCCCGCGAAAACAACCTTCGCAACGTGGACGTGGACGTCCCACGCGACGCGATCGTGGCGTTCACGGGAGTTTCCGGGTCCGGCAAATCATCGTTGGCCTTCGGCACCATCTATGCCGAGGCGCAACGCCGCTACTTCGAGTCCGTGGCCCCGTATGCCCGGCGCCTGATCCAGCAGGGCCACAATCCCAAGGTGGAGCTGATCACGGGGCTGCCTCCCGCCGTCGCACTTCAACAGCGCCGCGGCGCCCCCAGCAGCAGGTCCACCGTCGGCACCGTCACCACGCTCTCAAACTCCCTGCGCATGCTCTTCTCCCGCGCCGGGACCTACCCGTCCGGCAGCACCCAGCTGGACTCGGACGCCTTCTCTCCCAACACCGCAGCCGGTGCATGCCGGGAATGCCACGGCCTGGGCGTCGCACATACCGTTACGGAATCGTCACTGGTTCCGGACCCGTCGCTGAGCATCCGTGACGGCGCCATCGCGGCCTGGCCCGGTGCGTGGCAGGGGAAAAACCTGCGGGACATCCTCACCCACCTGGGCTACGACGTCGACGTCCCGTGGCGCAAGCTTCCCAAGAAGCAACGGGACTGGATCCTCTTCACCGAGGAGCAGCCCGTAGTGGAGGTGACTCCGCAGCGCGACAGGGTGGCCAAACCGTACAAGGGGCGGTTCTGGAGCGCCCGCAGCTACGTCCTGCATACCCTGGCGGATTCCCAGAGCGCGTCCATGCGTGAACGCGTTATGCCGTACATGGAGTCAGGCCCGTGCCCGCTCTGTTCAGGCACGGGACTGACGCCGGAGGCGCTTGCCGTCACGTTCGCGGGCAGGACCATTGCGGAGCTCAACCGGCTCCCGATGGCGGAGCTTGCGGACATCGTGCGGCCCACCGCTGAACTGAACGACGCCGGCACGGCCTCCCGCACCCAGCTTTCCGGGGAGTCCAACGAGGTAGCCGTAGCCATCACCCGGGACCTCCTGCATCGCCTCACGGTCCTCGTGGACCTCGGCCTCGGATACCTCGCACTGGGCCGTGCCACGCCCACCCTCTCGCCCGGCGAGATGCAGCGGCTCCGGATTGCGACGCAGCTTCGGTCCGGTCTGTTCGGGGTGATCTACGTATTGGACGAGCCGTCCGCAGGGCTCCATCCCGCCGACGCGGAACCCCTGTTGGACGTGTTGGAGCAGCTGAAAAAGTCCGGCAACTCCGTCTTCGTGGTAGAGCACAACATGGACGTGGTCCGGCGGGCCGACTGGCTGGTGGATGTGGGGCCGCGGGCCGGAGAAGGTGGCGGCGAAGTGCTCTACAGCGGACCCGTGGATGGGCTCGCCGGCATCGAGGCGTCCGTCACCAGGCCGTTCCTGTTCGAGGACGGCCGATTCGTCACGGCGGGCAGCGGAAGGGCCACCGGAAGTGCCGACGGCGGTTCCGGCCGTGTTTCCCGCAGTAGTTCGGAAATCGTGCGGGAGCCCGCAGGGTGGCTGGAGTTGAAGGACGTCCGCCGGCACAACCTGCGGGGGCTGGACGCACGTTTTCCCCTGGGGGTCCTCACTGCGGTCACCGGTGTCTCAGGGTCCGGGAAGTCCACTCTTGTTGGACGGGCGCTTGCCGGGCTGGTGGGCTCCGGCCTCAAAACCCCGCTGGAACAGGATGCAGCAGCGGAGCCCGCCGCCACGGGAACCGCTATTGGCGGTGAACGCATCGACCGCCTGGTCACTGTGGACCAGAAGCCGATCGGGCGTACCCCGCGCTCCAACCTGGCAACGTACACCGGGCTTTTTGACGCTGTCCGCAAGGAATTTGCCGCGACCGGCCAGGCCAGGGAGCGTGGCTTCGGCGCCGGCAGGTTCTCCTTCAACGTGGCAGGCGGGCGCTGCGAAACCTGCCAGGGCGAAGGGTTTGTCGCCGTCGAACTGCTCTTCCTGCCCGGCAGCTACGGCCCGTGCCCGGAGTGCGGCGGATCCCGCTACAACCCTGAGACGCTGGAGGTGCAGTACCGCGGCAGGAACGTGGCCGACGTGCTGGCCATGACCGTGGACGTCGCTGCGGAGTTCCTGGCCGATGTGCCGGCTGCGGCGCGGAGCCTGAAAAGCCTCCAGGACGTGGGACTTGGGTACCTGCGGCTAGGGCAGCCTGCCACCGAACTCTCAGGTGGTGAAGCCCAGCGCATCAAACTCGCCACCGAACTGCAGCGGGCGCAGCGCGGGCACACCCTGTACCTGCTGGATGAGCCCACCACCGGCCTGCATCCCGCCGATGTACAGCTGCTGATGGCACAGCTGCACGGCCTGGTGGACGCCGGCAATTCCGTGGTGGTTGTTGAGCACGACATGTCGGTAGTGGCAGGGGCTGATTGGGTGATCGACCTGGGCCCCTCCGGCGGCGACAAGGGCGGGCTCATCGTGGCAACCGGGACCCCCGAAAGTGTGGCCCGTTCGGGCGGCAGCCGGACCGCCCCCTACCTCGCGGCTGCCCTCAATCAGGGTTCCATCAGCGAATACTCAGGAAAATCTCGATTTGATAACGCCGCTGTGATGTCCTAGCGTGAAATGCATGCCCGCCAAAGCGGGCGCATGAATGCCCGGTGCTGCCTCCACCAGAACTGCCCAGCGGCAGCCACCGAAGTTGACCTCTATTTGTCAGGGGCGGGCAGTGGCGCGACGATCTCCGGGGACGGAACCAGCGCCGGTGGCCTTCAGGAGCATCACCATAATGAAAAACACAACCTTCCGTACTGCCGCACGCCGTGGAGCTACCGTGGCCGTGATCTCAGCAGCAGGCCTCGCACTTTCCGGCACCGCCGCAAACGCGACCACCAGCACCTCCACGTGGGACGCCCTGGCACAGTGTGAAAGCGGCGGTAACTGGGCAACCAACACCGGAAACGGCTACTCCGGCGGCCTGCAGTTCAGCGCCAGCACCTGGTCCGCATACGGCGGCACCGGTTCACCGGCTGACGCGAGCCGCGAGCAGCAGATTGCCGTCGCCGAGCAGGTCCAGGCTTCGCAGGGCTGGGGAGCATGGCCCTCCTGCTCTGCCCAGCTGGGCCTGAGCGGCGGTGCCACCGGGACTGCGCCCGTTCAGCAGGCCCCCGTCCAGCAGATTCCGGTCCAGCAGGCACCGGTCCAACAGGTCCAGAGCGCGCCGGTCCAGGCAGCTCCTGCTACCCAGGCACCCGCCGCCAAGCATGCCAAAGCCGTTGCCCTGAGCGGGGAAACCTACACGCTGGAGGCCGGCGACACCCTGAGCATTGTTGCCGAAAAGCTGGGCATCCAAGGCGGTTGGCAGCAACTTGCTGATGCCAACCTGGACACCATCACCGATCCCAACCTCGTCTTCGAGGGCCAGGTCCTCCAGCTTCCGTTATAAAAACTGCACCGCAGCTGCACGCCAGCTGCAAAAGCCCTCACGGGCCCTATGAACAGGTCGGCGATAGACAAATTCCGTTGACCAAAAACGACGCCGGCACGCCCCCACAAGGGGAGTGCCGGCGTCGTTCTTCAATCCAGCCTGCCGTACGTCAACGCACGGCGGGCAAGCCAGCTGTTAGCTGGCGGGAATCTCACGGACGATCCGCACCTTCCAGGCGTGTTCGTCGCTGGTGTCCAGCAGTGCGACGGTGCCGTGGGCCAGGTTCAAGGCGACGCGCTTGGCGGCAAGCAGCTCAAGGTAGAGGTGCTCGTTCATCCTGGCGGGGGTGTCGATCATGTACTTCACGGCGTCGCGCACCTTGCGGTAGTTGGCGCTGCGCTCGCGGTGCATGCGCAGTTCAAGGGCGGACTGCTGACGGAGCCGGGGTTCGTGGCGGTTCAGCAGGGTGACGGCGGTGTGCACGCCAACCACGAGTGCAAGCGAAACCACGTAGATCCACCATCCGCTGGACAGCAGGAACAGCGGCAGGTTGCCGATGGCCACGAGCGCGATTACCACCCGGAGGGCAGCGATGCGGCGCACAGTCTTGGCGACGGCGGCCACGCCATCACGGAAGCGGTGCTGCTCCTTGCGCGCGGCGGCAGGATCAATGGTGAATTCGTCAAGGACCAGGATGCCCTTTGCTTCCGGACTCAGCATCTGCCCGTAACGGGGCACGCTGGGGGAGGTGATTCCGGTGGTTACTTCGGGTGTTAATGTCATGAGAGGGCTTCCAGAACGCGGGGTGGGTTGCGGACACCTTAGTGGTTTTAACTCCTATGTGTATGCATAGGTCCACTATCTGGACATCCGGAGCGCCTGGCCTGTGGTCCCCGGCACTGCAATTGGAACATCCGCCGGGTGCCGTCAGACTGAATGGATGCAAACCTTCCTCCCGTACCCTGAATTCCGGCAGAGCGCCGAAGCATTGGACACCGCCCGGCTTGGCAAGCAACGGGTCGAGGCACTCCAGACGCTCCGCGCCCTGGTCATTCCCGGATACGGCTGGCAGACCCACCCGGCAATCCGCATGTGGATGGGCTATGTGCCGGCGCTGACCATGTATGGGCTGGCCATGGTTGACGAATGGACCAAGCGCGGCCACCCGGACAACACCCGGGCCAACATCATGGAGTTCGCCCCGCAGGCGGCACACCCGGATTACGCGGCGAAGATTCCCATGCCGCCGTGGCTCGGCGACCCGGACTTCCACCTCAGCCACCGCTCCAAGCTGGTGCGCAAGGAGCCCAAGTTCTACCGCTCCCTTTTTGCTGATGCGAACCCGGACATGGACTACGTCTGGCCAGAGCCGAAGCACGAGTTCCTGCCGCAGGAGCCAGAGGGTGACATCCTGTGGATCCTGCGCGATCCCCATGACGACGTCGATCCACAGACGTTGACCACAGTGGCCCTTCCGCCCGTGAGCGGCAGCATCGCTGCCGCGGCGGACATGGGTGACGATTACTCCCCCGTGTATATCGACGACGGGTCCCGCCGCCCCTCGCGCCAGCCCCGGAAGGCGCCGCCCAAGCAACAGGTGAAGAAACCTACGCGCAAGCGCCTGGCGCAGGAAGAGGCTTTCTCCACACTGCCGGGAAAGACGCCGGTGGCGGTCCCGTTCGAGCATGGAGCGAAGTTTGCCGTAGGCCAGGTGGTGGGCCGTCCCATCACCCTGGAGGACGGCAGGTTCGGCCGCAACTTCACCGTTACGGAGATCATCGACCGGTCCGCTTTTGCCTACCCGGCTCTTCTGCAGGATCCCCGCGTGTTCTTCCCGGTGGAAGCCCCGTAGCCGCATGACCATCCTCCTGGCAGGCTGCGGCGACCTCGGAACCGAAGCAGGTCTGCGGTTCGCCGCCTTGGGCCATCACGTGGTGGGCTGGCGCCGCTCACCCGCCAAGCTGCCGCCCGCCATCAAAGGTGTGGCGGCTGACTTGAGCACTCCGGAGCTGCCGCCTGTCCCGGCGGACACCTCCGCCGTCGTTATCGCCGTGGCAGCGGACTCGCCGTCTGAGGACGACTACCGTGCGGCGTACCTTGGCGGGGTAACGCACGTCCTGGACGCTTTGGAGCGCGACGGCGCCAAGCCTCAGCGGGTGCTTTTTGTCTCCTCGACGGCCGTGTACGGTGACGCCAACGGTGGCTGGGTGGATGAAAGTACTGCACCTGTGCCGGCAGGATTTTCAGGCCGTGTCCTGGTAGAGGCGGAGGAGCTTCTGCGGTCCCGGCTGGCGGGAACGGGTACCACGGCCGTGTCCCTCCGGCTGGGGGGCATCTATGGTCCCGGCCGGACCCGCCTGATCGACCAGGTGCGCAGCGGTTCAGCCGTTGTTCCGGAGGACGTGCGCTACACCAACCGCATCCACCGTGACGATGCCGCGGCCGCTATCGTCCACCTGGCCACCATGTCCGCTGAACCCTCGCCGGTTTACGTGGGCGTGGACAACGATCCGGCTGACCTTGGCACGGTATTGCGCTTCCTGGCCGCTGAAATGAGGCTCAACGAGCCGCCGGTGGGTGATGCCGGACCCGCGCGCGGCGGCAACAAGCGCTGCCGAAACGGCCTCCTGCGGAGCACCGGTCTCAGCCTCACCTTCCCGTCGTTCAGGGAAGGCTACCGGGACATCCTTGCGGGAAACGGCGTCCGCCACCCGTAGCCAACATCGCCGGGACTGTTCCACCGTTTAGGCTGACTGCTCAGTGGTTTGGTCAGGGTTCAGCGAAATGTGAGGCAGGAAAACCATGGATTCTCGGCACATCATCGAGACCGTCGGGGAGTTTGTTGATTTCGCCGGAGTCGCTGTCATGGTGATCGGTGCCCTGGTGTCCATTCCGCTTGCTTTCCGGGGGTACCAGCCGCGGAAGGTGCGCGCCGGCGGCGAGAAGCTGACCTTTTACCGGCTGTACCGGCAGCTGTTGGGCAGGTCGATCCTGTTGGGGCTTGAACTGCTGGTGGCCGCCGACATCATCCGAACCGTCGCTGTCACGCCCACCTTCGAAAGCGTTGGAGTTCTGGCGATTATTGTGCTGATCCGGACGTTCCTCAGCTTTTCGCTTGAGCTTGAAATCACCGGAAAGTGGCCATGGCAGAAGGAGCCCCGCGACTCACGCGATTCCCGCGATTCTGCCGAAGCGACGGCGGGATAACCGGGGTAAGCAGGGTCTTTTCCGCTTCCAATTTTCCACTCCTCCCGGTTTTCCACATAGCGGCTTCGGGTGGGATGTTTTGTCAGTGGTCACTGGCAGAGTTGTCCCATGGAGGCCATTGGGGAGCAGTTTGCGGAGTTCGGCAGTCCCGCCGGCGCGCTCCCGCGGGCTCCCCGGCCTGGCGGTGATTCCCGGCATGACGGGTACGACGCCGGCGCCCCGCTCAGGCTTCCCGGGCGCCTTCACGCCATCCCGGCCCAGACGGCGCCTGACATTCCTGTTTCTGGCCCACGCCCCTGCCCCGGCGCCGGCCCGACTGCATCCGAAACTGATCGCGGCAGCGCTGCGACTGAATCCAAAACCGCCCCTTTTTCGGCATCCGCTGGCACTGGGACAGACAGGTCACCGATTGCACCCGATCCCACCCCTGCACCCATCGTCGAAGATCCGGTTGGCCTGGCCGGGATCGGAGCCCTGCTGGTGGCGGCTGCTGTTGCCGCGCAGGACGAGCTGGCCACGTTCGACTGTGTTTCAGCGGCCAATTTCGCCGGGCAGGTCGAGGACCTTTCAAGGACCGTGGAGTACCTGCAACTGCTCGCCGCCTCCACCGTGCACCGCACCCGGACCCAGGCCATCACCGCCGCGGACGCCGCCCGCACCAGCCAGGCCAGGGCGGGTCGACTTGGGCGACCGGGCCGGGGCTGGGTAACCGGCTGGGACGCCAACGGCGTCGAGACACTTAACGAGACCGACGCGAACTGGCCCGCACCCACCAGCAGCCCCGCACCCACCGGCGACCCCGCAACCACCAGCTGCGCCGCAGCGGCTGATCAGTCCACACCCGCAGCCGGGATCGACCGCCCCGGCCTGACCTCGTCGGTGGTGACAGCGCCTGTGGTGACGTCGCCGGCCGATGACGGGTGCAGGAACACCGCCGAGTTCCTCAGGCTCCGGCTCCGGATCCCCCTCCGCGAAGCCCGCCGCCGCCTCACCCTCGCCCATCAGGCCCTGCCCGGCACCAGCCTCACCGGTGAACCCCTCCCGCCGGCACGCGAACACCTCGCCACAGCCCTCACCCCCACCAACACCACCACCGGCGAACCCGCCCACACCACCACTGATCCGGGCATGATCGCGGCGCCGGTGCTCTCCTCACACGCCGCGACCATCATCACCGCCACCCTGGACCGGCTCCAGCACCACACCACCCCCGACACCCTCGACCGGATCGAACAGCACCTCACCACCACCGCCATCACCGCCGACCCGGACTTCCTCACCCGCCTGGCCCAACGCTGGAACGACACCATCGACGCCGACGGCACCGAACCCACCGAAGAAGCCCTCCGCCACACCCAAGGCGCGTTCATCCGCAAACCCCGCCACGGCCTGCACCGCGTCGAAATCTTCGCCACCACCGACCAATACGAACACCTCCTCACCGTCATGAACACCGCCACCAACCCCCGCACCGCCACCCCCAACACCAGCACCACAAACCCCGACCCTGACCCGGACGAACGCGCCAACCCCGGGCGGGAGGCCAGCGTGGACCTGGAACGGCGCACCCGGGCCCAGCAACAACTCGACGGGCTCGTCTCCGCCGTCAAAGCAGCCCTCACCACCAACCTGCTACCCACCACCGGCGGCAACCGCCCCCAAATCATCGCGACCATCAACTACCAAGACCTCCTCCCCCACCTCCCCAACCCCACCAACAACCCCTGGCCAACCACAAACACAGCCACCTGCAAGGGCCCAGACCCAAAAAACGGGACAGACACCGAAAGTAAAATCCGGGCCGGGACCGGGGCGTTCGTGTTCACCGGACCCGTCGCCGCCACCACCCTGCGCAAAATCGCCTGCGACGCCGACATCATCCCCGCCCTCCTGGGCACCAACGGCGAAATCCTCGACCTCGGCCGCAAAACACGCCTCTTCACCCCCGCCCAACGCCTCGCCCTCACCGCCCGCGACCAAGGCTGCACCTTCCCCAACTGCACCATCCCCGCACCCTGGTGCGAAGCCCACCACATCACCTACTGGTCACACGGCGGACCAACCACCACCACCAACGGCGCCCTCCTCTGCACACACCACCACCACCTCATCCACAAAGAACAATGGACCATCACCACCACCCACGGCACCCCAACATTCATCCCCCCACCCCACATCGACCCCACCCAAAAACCCCAACAAAACCACTACTTCAAACCCCCACCACCACCCCACCCCAGGGAATAAAGCGGGTGTTTCATGCTGGACGAGCGGTTCCAAGGGATCATGAGCAAACGGGTTCGGAGCGGTGGTCTGCAAAGAGCCGTGAAGAGCCGCAAAGAAGGGAACCTGCACATGACCGATCGTGTGGATGCAGCAGCCTTGTGGCCTGCCCCTCCTGAACTGCCCCCGCCCGCCGTCATGGACCAGCGCTGGACTGACGCCATTTTCCTGCACTGGCGGATACCCGAACCGGTGGCTGCCCGCTTTATGCCGGCAGGAGTACGGCCGGATCTCTTTGATGGAACGTCATGGGTGGGCCTTATCGGTTTCCGCATGAAGGAGGCGGGCATCGGCCGCGGCCCCGGAATTCCTTATCTTGGGAGCTTCAATGAGGTCAACGTGCGCCTCTACTCAAGGGAACCGGACGGAACCCGCGGCGTCGTTTTCCTGAGCCTGGACGCGAACCGGTTGCCCGTAGTCCTCGCAGCACGGGCAGCCGAAATACCCTACGTCTGGTCGCGGATAAGCTACCGGAAGCCCACGTCCGGGCGCGCGCCGGAGGGAATCACCGGCTACTCCGTCAGTCGATTCAGACAGGGAGCACACAGCACGTTCAGCGTCATTCCTGACCTCGGGACTCCGGTCGATGACCCGCTGTCCATCCACCTCACTGCAAGGTTCGGCATGCACGGCAAATTCCGAGGCCGGACAATCTACATCCCGAACACTCATGAACCGTGGCCGCTTTACGCGGCACAACTCCATGACCTTCAGGACGACCTGGTGCAGTCGGCAGGCATCAGTGTGAGCGGCCCGCCGGATTCTGTCCTCTACTCAACCGGAGTGCGGACCCGGTTCGGTCGGCCCCGGCTGGTAAGACACCGTGGCAAGCTGCCTGGGGCTTAGGCGTCCCGCCAGCCTTGTCCTTCGCTGAAGGTCGCCACAAGCGTGCCTACCCCGGGCTGCAACGAGTTGGAAGGGTCGAAGTACAGCGATGCCTCGGAAGCGCGGCTGTGGGTGATCAGCTGTTCCGCTTCAAGCTTTGCCTCAGGGGCGGTGGCTCCGATGATGCCCGTCCGCGCGGGAAGCTCGGGGGTGTGCACCACCTCGGCGTCCGTCTGGGTCAAAGGGATCGTGGTGCCGGAGTTGATCTCATCATGGGGAAACTCAAACTCGGCATCGGGGGACGCGGCAGGAATGGTGTACTCCAGGAAGTAAGTCATGAACCCACCTTTGCAGAAACGCACCATCATCGAAAGTCACCTCTCCCAGCCGGTACCGATTGCGTATTCCCACGTCAGCGCAGCACTCCTATACTGACCGCATGTTGATGTCGCTGTGGTTCGGCGTCATAGCATCCAGTGCATTGGTTCTGGGTGCCTTCATTGGTGTCCGGTTTGAACTTCCGAAGCGACTCCTCGCCATGCTTCTGGCGTTCGCCGCCGGGGCGCTGATCACAGCACTGGCCTTCGAACTGTTCGAAGATGCCTATGAACGTGGCGGGATCATCCGCGCAGCCATCGGGCTGATAGGTGGCGCGGTGGTGTTCACGGTCCTCAGCGCTTTGCTGGACCGTTGGGCGCAACCCGGAAAGCAGGAGCAGGCCACGCCTGCGGACGAGTTCCAAGGCAGCGCCAAACTCGATACCGATGCCGCCGCGTCCGATAGAGCTCCCACTTCTGCTTCAACACGGGGAGCGGCAGGGCTGGCTTTGTTGGCCGCGGTGACCCTGGACGGAGTGCCTGAGAACGTTGCCCTGGGAATCGCCCTGGGTGAGGGCACCGGCGGGTTGGCCCTGCTCGCGGCCATCTTTGTCTCCAACTTCCCGGAAGCCCTTGTCGGCTCAGCTTCCATGCGAAGCCAAGGGCGTTCAACCGGCAGTATCCTGGCTCTCTGGCTGGGCTGTGCGGCCTTGCTGGTCGTCGCCGTTGTTGTCGGCGCCGGGCCGCTGTCAGGAACGGACCCGGAGGCCATCTCGATACCGTTGGCATTCGCTGCCGGCGCCGTCATCGCTTCCCTGGCAGACACGCTGATGCCCGAGGCCTACGAACACGGCGGCCCGGCCGTCGCGCTCAGCACCGCGGCAGGGTTCGTCCTCGCATTCGTGTTGTCGCTGGCCTGACCGGCCCCGCCACGCACCAAGTACCGCCCACCCAGCAAGCCGCCACCAGGAGGGATAACCTCGCGGGCGAGAAGCCGCTACTTACCGAGGCCTGCCTTGCGAAGGGCCTCAGCCATTGCCGTGTTCACGGGTGCGGGCTTAGGCGACTGGCCACGTCCCCCAGCGGGATTAGGCGGCTTCTGGCCGCCGGACCGCTGCGGATCCTGCCGGCCGGAACCACCGGACTTCTGTGCTCCACCACGCTCCGCGGCCTGCCGTCCCTCAGACCTTCCGGCACCTGGCTGTCCGGAACCTGCTCTTCCCGATCCAGGTTGTCCCGAACCCGGCCGCCCGGACCCGGCCCTTCCTGCACTGCCTCCCCTGGAACCCTGTCCGCCCGAGGAAGGTTCGTCGTCGAGCCTCAACGTCAGGGAAATCCTCTTACGCTCTGGGTCCGCCTCCAGAACCTTCACCCGGACCACCTGCCCGGACTTCACCACCTCGCGGGGATCGGATACGAAGCGGTTGGCCAGGGCCGAGACGTGGACCAGCCCATCCTGGTGCACGCCCACGTCCACAAACGCGCCGAAAGCCGCAACGTTGGTGACCGTTCCCTCCAGCACCATCCCGGGCTTGAGGTCGGAAATCTTCTCGATGCCCTCAGAGAACGTCGCCGCGGCAAAGGCAGGGCGCGGGTCGCGTCCCGGCTTGTCCAGTTCGGTGAGGATGTCGGTGACCGTAGGCAAGCCGAACGTGTCATCCACGAAGTCCCGCGGATCCAGTGAAGAAGCCGGCGCTGAGCCGGCCGCAACGAGGATCTTGCGCGCCACAGCGTAAGCCTCCGGGTGAACGCTGGAAGCGTCCAGCGGCTCCGCTCCCCCGGTGATCCGCAGGAAGCCGGCACACTGCTCGAACGCCTTGGCACCCAGCCGCGGCACCTTCTTGAGGTCGGCGCGCTTCTCGAACGGGCCGTTCTGGTTCCGGTAGGCCACGATGTTTTCGCTCAGCAAGGGCCCGACGCCGGCCACCCGGCTCAGGAGCGCGGGTGAGGCGGTGTTGACGTCCACCCCCACCGCGTTCACGCAGTCCTCCACCACGGCGTCCAGGCTACGGTCGAGTTTCGATGCCGTTACGTCATGCTGGTACTGGCCCACGCCGATGGACTTCGGGTCGATCTTCACCAGTTCAGCGAGCGGATCCTGCAGGCGCCGGGCGATGGACACCGCGCCGCGCAGGGAAACGTCCATGCCCGGCAATTCGGCGGCTGCGAGCGCGGATGCGGAATAGACGGACGCTCCGGCTTCGGACACCACAAGCTTCTGGGGCTTCCGGTCCACATTGGGCAGCCGCTTGATCAGCTCGGCTGCGAGCTTGTCCGTCTCCCGCGAAGCCGTGCCGTTGCCGATCGCCACGAGTTCGACGGCGTGCTGCCGCGCCAGCCGCTCCAGCGTCGCCAATGCTTCGTCCCACTTCCGGGCCGGAGCGTGCGGGTACACCGTATCGGTGGCCACAACCTTGCCGGTGCCGTCCACCACCGCGACCTTTACGCCCGTGCGCAGGCCCGGATCCAAACCAAGCGTGGCGCGGTTACCCGCAGGGGCGGCCAGCAGGACGTCGCGCAGGTTGGCTGCGAACACCCGGACGGCTTCGTCCTCGGCGGCGGTGAACATCCTGCCGCGGAGGTCGGCCGTGAGCCTGGCCAGAACCCGGGACCGCCAGGCCAGCTGCGCGGTCTGCATCAGCCACGCATCGGCGGGACGGCCGCGGTCGGCGACCCCGAGGCACCTTGCCACCGCGGACTCGTACCGTGAGCGGGCGGCGGCCAGGGCGTCGTCGTCCGCCGGATCTGCCTCAGCGAGGTCGAGCTCAAGAACGCCATCCTTTTCCCCGCGCAGCAGTGCGAGGACCCGGTGGGACGGCATGCCGGCGGGTGCCTGGGCGAAGTCGAAGTAGTCGGCGAACTTCTGGCCCTCTGTTTCCTTGCCCTTCTTCACGCGGGACACCATCCGGCCCTGCGTCCACAGCCGCTCGCGGAGGTTGGCGGCGAGGTCCGGGTCCTGCGCCACCCGCTCCACCAAAATGGCGCGGGCACCGGCGAGCGCTGCGGCGGCATCCCCAATG
The DNA here is from genome assembly GCF_029222765.1 of Arthrobacter sp. Cr_A7. Lineage (NCBI taxonomy): Bacteria > Bacillati > Actinomycetota > Actinomycetes > Micrococcales > Micrococcaceae > Arthrobacter > Arthrobacter sp. Cr_A7. The sequence continues at coordinate 23,928 of NZ_JARHXQ010000094.1, forward strand.
GCGTGTTCGGCGTTCAGGTACTTCGCGGCTTCACGATCGGGGTCGAGGTCCGGCCGCTTCAGCAGGGCATCGGCGAGGGGTTCCAGGCCTGCTTCCCGCGCAATCTGCGCTTTGGTCCGCCGCTTGGATTTGAAGGGCAGGTAGATGTCCTCGAGCCGCGACTTCGTGTCCGCAGCGAGCACCGCCTTCTTCAGCTCGGGGGTGAGTTGGCCTTGCGCTTCGATCGCGTCGAGGACGGCACGACGGCGGTCCGCCAGTTCGCGGAGGTAGCGCAGGCGGTCGTCGAGTTCACGGAGCTGGGTGTCATCGAGCGTCCCGGTGGCTTCCTTGCGGTACCGGGCGATGAACGGGACTGTCGACCCGCCGTCGAGCAGCTCGACAGCCGCCTTCACCTGCCAGGCCTTCACGCCCAGCTCTTCAGCGATCTGGGCGTAGATGGCGTCGTCCGGCTTTGAGCCAGCAGATGCAACGGAAGAGGGCGCTTGCGGCAGTTGAGTCACCAGAACATCTTGCCCTACCCGCCTGCCCGGCTCCACTGCCGGTTCCGCGGCGGGGCGCGTTGGCAGCCGTTGCAGGGAGTCCGAATAGTGCCGGGCAAGGGTATTCCGTTCCCGCCCGCAGAGTGCTGTAGTGGAGGTGCCGTCACAGGCACCCACTGCTCAGGGAAGAGGCCGCCATGCGCGAACTGCTTGTTGTGTTTCAGGAGGGGTTCGAGGAAGCCAATGTCACCGTGACGGTCAACGGTAAACAGGCGTGGCGGGAGCTCGGCGTTTCAACCAACCCCATCCTCGGCATAGCGTCCGAGGTTTCCGTGGAGCTGCCGGCGAAGGGCGCCCACGTGGGGGTTGAGGTGACCAACCGCGGCCTGAAGGCGATCACGAAGGTCAGCGGCAAGCCCAAAAGCGTGCTCGTGTCGATCGAAGACGGCAGGCTGGTCATGACAGAAGGGACGGGCCGGGAGGCGCTTTTGTAGCCAGTATTTCCGCCCTTGAATCTTGTCCCACTTAAGGCCTAGTAAAAGTCCATTCGATGGAGTAGCATCTGATCACCGCCGGCTTCCAGAGGGGCCCGGCGGGCCAAATTGAATAAAAGCCGGAGGTCGTCGGATGGCCTTGGGCTCTTGTTGCCGGTCCCAGCACACCGGCAGCCAACAACGGCGGCACCCAAAGCCGGGTGCCGCCGTTGTTGCGATTTCGCGCTGCTTAGCCCTGGTAGACGGGGTAGTCCGTGTAGCCTTCGGCGCCCTCGGCGTAGAACGTGGACGGGTCCGGCTGGTTCAACGGCAGGCTTTCCTTCCAGCGGCGGGCGAGATCCGGGTTGGCGATGGCGGGACGGCCCACCACCACAGCGTCGGCGTGGCCCTCAGCGACAAGGTTGACTGCTTCCTCACGCGTGGTGATGACACCGAACCCGGTGTTGACCAGGAACGTGCCGCCGAAACGGGCGCGGAGGTCCTGGACCAGTTCACCCGTGGGTTCGTGGTGCAGGATGCTCAAGTAGGCAAGGTTGAGCGGGGCGATGCTGTCCACCAGGACTTCATAGGTGGCGCGGACGTCGGCGGCGTCGGTCTCGGAGATGCCCTGGACGTTGTGCTCCGGGGAGATCCGGATGCCCACCCGGTTCGCACCCAGCGCGGCCACCACCGCGTTGACCGTCTCGATGACAAAGCGCGCCCGGTTTTCCGGGGAGCCGCCGTAGCTGTCGGTCCGGACGTTGGAGTTGGGGGCCAGGAATTCATGCAGGAGATAGCCGTTGGCCGAGTGCAGCTCGACGCCGTCGAAGCCGGCTTCCACGGCGTTCAGTGAGGCGTTGACGATTTCCTGGATCAGCAGGGGCAGTTCGTCGGTGGTGAGGGCGTGCGGCACTGGGTAGGGCTGCTTTCCGGAGGGGGTCCGGACTTCACCCTCGATGGCGACGGCGCTCGGCGCCACGAGCGGGTGGCCGCCGGTGATGTCCGGGTGCGAGACCCGGCCGCCGTGCATGATTTGCGCGAACATCCGGCCGCCCTCTGCATGGACGGCGTCGGTGACCTTCTTCCACCCCGCTACCTGTTCCTCGGTGACGATGCCGGGCTGGCCCGGGTAGGAGCGGCCCGCCGGGCTGGGGTAGGTGCCTTCGCTGACGATAAGCCCCAAGGAGGCGCGCTGGCGGTAATGCTCGACGAGGAGGGGGCCGGGGACACCTTCCTCACCCGCGCGGAGCCGGGTCAAGGGCGCCATGACCAAGCGGTTGGGAAGCTCAAGTTCGCCGAGGGTGAGAGGGGAAAACAGCATGCGCAGTTCCTTTCGAAGGCTGAAGTTCGTACTGTTCATGCCAACTGGGGCGCGCGTGCAACTATTCCGGGTGCGACCGGAATCACACCGGGTCACGGGGCTGACTAAGGCGGTGTTGCCACTCCCGGGCAGCCCTGGCCTTGGGGGTTGGCGTTGCAGTCGTCAGCGTAGTTGCGGGTCAGGGAACGCCAGACGCTGACGGTCTGCGGCGGAGCATTGAACTGTCCCTGGCCGGGAATGGGCAGGGGCGGGCCGGCATTGACGGAGTACGTTCCCTGGAAGGACGTAGTCAGTACTACTTGGAAGTCGCCGGTTTCACCGTAGGCGTGGCTTGTCCGCGTCTCTTCACCCCACCGGTCCTGCGGGAGCGGGCCACCCATGGAGGGCTGGGGGCCGAACACTGTGCCGTCGCCGTAGTTCCAGGTGTATTGGACCGGGGTTGCCACCACATGCACGGCCTGGCCGAACATGGTGATGTCGAACTGCTGCTCGACGGCTTCGGCATAGAAGTTCGTCTCAGCACCTCGCAGCGTGTGCGGGCTGGGTTGCGCCACGACCGTCCCGGCACTGATTGGAAGGTTCTGGAACTCCCGTTGGATATCGGCCGCGATTCGGGGCAGCAGGTCCTCAGGCCGCGCGTCATAGAGGCAGGTTGGGCCAGAGTGGATCGCCCAGACTGCGCCGGGAACACCCCGCGGCTTCGAGTACCAAATGACAGGAATGCCTTCTTCACCGTCCGGCCCGTTAGTGCACTCCACCTGGCGCCCAAGGCATTCAGTATCAAAGTCTCCCCCGCCAAGGTGGCATTGAAGTTCGTACTTGTACTCATTGGGGTCGGTGCTCACAGTGGTTGGTCCAATGCGAACAAATTCGCCAGTGTCGGGGTCAGTTCCCCAGTTATCAGCACCCATTTGAAGCCCGGAGTCAACGAAACCCCCACCGATATGTGGCCTCTCTTTTGACGCCTCTTCCGCATAGGCAGTCAAAAGAGAGCTCGTCAAAAACACCACGCAGCAGGCGAGGATTGCGAGGACCTTGCCCATGTAATGCATGTTTACCGGATCAGCCCTAGGTCGTTGACCACCCATTCTGCACCGGCGAAATTCACCATCGCAACGCTTCCCGCATTCGTTGCAGCTGTCTTCTCTTGATACGGGCTTCCGTCTTGGTTATGGATAAGGAGTTCTTTCTGCAGCACCTGAAGAACCACTTGCGTATCACCGTCAGCTGAAGGCTTTGCGGTTGCAACCGGAATTTCTATTTGGCCGCCAGAAATCCATCTGCCCTCCGCCCAAGCAGCTTCAATATCGCTGATGAGTCCCTGACAAAAAGAGCATTCAGCTTTGGACAGCTTCGATAGGGCAGCAGTGTCACCCGTCTCGTATGCATAGCTCAGGACCGAGAACCAATACTTAGTAAATGCTTCAGCGCCCTCCTTCGTCTCCGTCTTAGCGACCTCGGGCAGGACTGGAACGGGGACGTTTTGGGCGGGGCCGGACGCGTCGGCGGGTTTGTACACCGCGCTGGGCGTGGGCGTTGGGGACGGAGTTGGGTCGGAGGTGGCAGAAGTTGTAGGCGCTGGGGACGAGGTACCGGGATCTGCAGGTGCTCCGCCCGCGCAACCCGCCAACGCGAGGCAAGTAGCAGCAGCAAACACAACTGCTCCGGACCGCAAGCCGCGGGACATAAAGCCACGGGACATTAAGACGTTGAGTGATGTCATGGGCCGCTATTCCCCCAGTAGTTTCAAGACGGCTTACTCCGGACAGTGCCTTAAGGGTAGCCCACGTCACAATCCACCGATCAAACTTATCCACAGGCACCCGCTTCCGGTTTTACCACCCGACAAACCCAAGGAAAAGTCATAGGAAAAGCCGGCACCAAACAGGTACCGGCTTTCCATATCCCGAAAAAAGGGCCCAGAAGAAGCTACTTCTGCGGCGGCAGCACCAACTCCCCCGTCTTGTCCGTCGACAAGGCGAGCGACGAGACATACTGCGGGCCGCCGTCGGGCCCGTCCTGGGCAGAGCGCACCATGTCCGGACGCTCAAACTCAATGCCCGTCACGTGGCACAGGAGCTTGGCGTCGCTGGGGTTACCTTCGGCGTCGAACATGGGCAGGTCGATGCCGTCGTCGGTACGCCGCAGGTAGTAGCGCCCCTGAGTCACAACAGCCAGCAGAGGCGGAAGAACCACAGCCAGCCCCACCGCGAAGATCGGCGAATACGGCTGGATTGCGGAACCGAACGCGCCGAAGAACACCGCGATCGAGATGCCCGCGGACACCAGCATGGACACGAAGCCCACCGGGTTCACGGCGTAGAGCATTCCCCGGCGGAATTCGGGCACCTTGGGCGAGATTTTCAGGAGGTACTTGTTGATGGCGATATCGGACGCCACAGTGACAACCCAGGCCATGGCGCAGTTCGCGTAGAAGCCAAGGATGGTGTTGAGGAAGTCGAACATGTTGGCTTCCATCAGCACCAGCGCAATCGCCAGGTTCACCACCACGAACACCATGCGGCCCGGATACGTCTTGGTGATCCGGGTGAAGCTGTTCGTCCACGCCAGCGAGCCGGAGTAGGCGTTGGTGACGTTGATCTTGATCTGCGAAATGACCACCAGCACCACCGCGAGCGTCATGGCCAGCCACGCGGGCATCATCTCCCGGTAGACGCCAAGGAACTGGTGCACCGGCTCGTTGGCGGTGGCAGACGCAGCAGGATCCAGCGTCGCGATCAGGTAGATGGCAATGAACAGGCCGACGATCTGCTTGATGGCACCGAAGATCACCCAGCCCGGCCCGGCCAGGATTACCGCGCGCCACCAGGCACCCCGGTTGGCGTCCGTGCGCGGCGGCATGAAGCGAAGATAATCAATCTGCTCGGCGATCTGCGCCATGAGGGACAGGCACACACCCGCGGCAAGCATCACCGACGCAAGGTTGGGACCGCCGTCGCCCGATTCCCCCGTGTAGGCAAAGAACGTGTTAATACTCTCGGGATGGGACAGCAGCAGGTAGCCCACGGGCACCACCATCAGGAGCAACCACAACGGAGTAGTCCACACCTGGAGCTTGGCCAGCGTGTTCATGCCGTAAATGACGAGCGGGATGATGATCACGGTGGAGGCGGCGTACCCCAGCCACTGCGGAACCCCCAGGCCAACTTCCAGCCCCTGGGCCATGATGGAGCCCTCCAGCGCGAAGAAGATGAACGTGAAGGTGGCGAAGATGACGTTGGTGACCACCGAGCCGTAGTAGCCAAAGCCCGAGCCGCGCGTGATCAGGTCGAGGTCGATGTTGTAGCGCGCCGCGTAGTATGCGAGCGGAAATCCGGTGGCAAAGATGATCACCGCTGCCACCAGGATCCCGAAGATCGCGTTGACCGTCCCGTACGCAATCCCGATGTTCGCCCCGATGGAGAAGTCGGCCAGGTACGCGATCCCGCCCAAAGCACTGGTTGCCACCACGCCCGCGCTCCATTTCCGGTAGGAGCGGGGAGCGAACCGGAGCGTGTAGTCCTCCAGGCTCTCCTTGGTGGCGTTGAGTGCCGCGGCGTTGCCCGCCGTCGTTGTTGCCGAAGCGCTGCCGACGACGGCCGCACCAGGCGGTGAAGCCGGCTCCAGCAGTTGCGTCGTGTCTGTGTCATTGGTCATTGTGTGCGTCGCTTTCGTCTCTGATTGGTCTGCTGCGACGCTATCCAGCCGGAAAGACAGACCGGTCACGGAACTGTTTCCACGGCGTTAAGTGTTGACTGCTCCTGTCAACAAAACCATCAACCAGGGGTTGTGGCCATTCCACAAAAACGGCCACGGACCGCGGAACTACCGTCAGGAAGAGAACTTCAGCGAAAAGGACCAGCAATGACGACGCACCCGCAACTCCTGGACCACCCGATCCTCGAGACAGCACGCCGGCAGGTATTCGAAGAGGGCATCGGGCTCTCCGAGTCCCAGCTGGTGGACATCCTCCGCCTCCCGGACGTGGCCCTCCCGGCTGCGCTGGAGCTGGCCCACCAGGTCCGCCTCCGCCACTGCGGTGAGGACGTCGAGGTGGAAGGCATCATCTCCATCAAAACCGGGGGCTGCCCCGAGGACTGCCACTTCTGCAGCCAGTCCGGTGTCTTCGACAGCCCTGTCCGCGGCGTCTGGCTGGACATTCCCGAACTGGTGAAGGCGGCCAAGGAAACTGCCGCCACGGGAGCCACCGAGTTCTGCATCGTTGCCGCCGTCCGAGGTCCCGACATCAAACTCATGAACCAAATCAAGTTCGCCATCGACCGCATCAACGAGGAAGTAGATATCAACATCGCGTGCTCCCTGGGCATGCTCACGCAGCGGCAGGTGGACCAACTCGCCAGCTGGGGCGTCCACCGCTACAACCACAACCTCGAAACCGCGCGCAGCTACTTCCCCCAGGTGGTCACCACCCACACCTACGAGGAACGGCTGGAAACCTGCGCCATGGTCAAGGACGCCGGCATGGAGCTGTGCTGCGGAGCCCTGATCGGCATGGGCGAGACCCTCGAACAGCGGGCCGAGCTGGCCGCCCAGCTCGCGGCCCTGGAACCGCACGAGGTTCCACTGAACTTCCTCAACCCCCGCCCCGGAACCCCGCTCGAAAACCAGGAAATCATGGACGGCAAGGACGCCCTCCGCGCCATCGCCGCCTTCCGGCTGGCCATGCCCCGCACGGTCCTGCGCTACGCCGGTGGCCGCGAGCTGACCCTCGGCGATTTGGGCACGCGCGAAGGACTCCTGGGCGGCATCAACGCCGTCATCGTGGGCAACTACCTCACCACCCTCGGCCGCCCTGCCACCGCAGACCTCAACCTCCTGGTGGACCTCAACATGCCCATCAAGGAACTCCAGAAGACCTTATGAGCACCGCCCCTCAAGCGCTGGACCCCGAAGCACAGCATTGCGGCCTCTGCGGCGGGATCCTCAATAGGCAAGCGTACGACGGCGTGGGCGCACCGCCGTCGGACCTCCACCTGGAGTGCGCGGCGCGGCTGCACTTGGAACCTCCACGCTTCTGCGTGTGCTGCGGAAGGCGGCTGAAGGTGCAGGTCTCCCCGTCGGGCTGGTGGGCGCAGTGCTCCCGGCATGGAGCCACCACCTCCTGACGGGCCCACCCAGCAGCGGTGAAGGCACGCCCGGAAGAAGCACCAGTCCATCCAGCACCCGGCATCCAACACCCTCTGGCA
>NZ_JARHXQ010000095.1:0-1083 GCF_029222765.1 Arthrobacter sp. Cr_A7
CATGACCTGCTGTAGCTCGAATTCCAGCTTTGTTACGTGATCGCCCTGCGAAGACATTTCAAGGGCGAAATCGACATGCACGCCTGGGCTGTCGCCAGTGAGAGCAATGCGTTGGTCCTTTTCAAAATCGACGCATTCATATTTAGCTTCCGACCGCTGCCCAAAGTCACGGCGCTCCATGATGGACTTACTACCCACGTCCATGGCACCGGGCGTGACGCGGCGTATGGCCACAACCTCCTTTTCCCACAACGGCTGAGTGTCAAAAATTCTCGTTCCCACAACGTCGAAGACTCCAGAAGGAGGTCGGTTGACATAGATTGAATCCGTATATCGCAGCATGGTGCGCCTCCTGAGCCCGCGATCGAAACAGGGTATATGCCAAGTCAGGCGGATGTCCCGCCACCTGGCTTTCCCAGCTGTTCTCAGTCTCTGCCGCCTGACGGTCTTCCGCCAGTGCAGGATGCGGATGCCCTGAGACCCGTCTTATCCGCACCCGCGATGAGTCCTTGGACCGAGCCTCTCCAGCGCTTCTCCCCCGCTCATTTTCAAGAGCCGATAATTCACTTATGTAAAGCTGGCGCTGAGAGGGGTTGCCGCTACGGCTCCCGATCACGGCTTGCAGGCAGGCCCTTGCGCTGCAGTCAGGGCCATTTAGGTAACGTCGGTTTTATGGTTGTCGGGGCCGGCTTCTTATGCGAGGTCGAGCCTGGCCGGAATCAATTTGGGCCCGCTGTTCATCGAAGGCACCTCAGTCCTTTAACGCATCCACGCTGCCGGCCACGGCAACCCTCGGGCAAGCTCCTCCCGAAGCTCTCGACAAGGACAGTCATGGCCAAATTGATTCTCCAATCAACCCCGCGACTACAGCCCTCCTAGACAGACACTCTGAGACCCTCTTGTCTCAACGCAGTGCGGCTAGGTGCGAACCCTGAGGAGAGCAGATCCCAAACGGGATCCGACCACCATCTTCTACGGAAGGTATGACAATGGCACGTTGGACCGAGATCACCGCTTTCCTGGCCTCAAACCCGATTGTCCAGACGCTGTCTGGACAATTGGACGCCTAAACTGCCATGGGCA
>NZ_JARHXQ010000096.1:0-2005 GCF_029222765.1 Arthrobacter sp. Cr_A7
CATGCCCACCGCCAAGGAAGCCGGCACCATCTTCGGCCCGCTCATGGCCATGATGTTCGTGCCCTTCTACGCCGTCAGCCTGATCATCTCCGACCCCGAGGCGTTGATCGTGCGGGTCTTCACCTACTTCCCGCTGACCGCCCCGGTCACCGCGATGCTGCGCAACGGCTTCGGCACCCTGACCGGCGTCGAAGCAGCAATTGTCATCGCCGAACTGTTCATCGTCGGAACCCTGATCCTGCGCCTGGCCGTCCACCTGTTCCGGTACGGATCCATCGAATACGGCAAGAAGCTCTCCATCGCCGGGACCTTCCGCCGCAAAGAACTCGCCGCCAAGTGAGCCCCTTCACTGTCCTGCCTGTTATCGCTGGCGGCTTGTGGCTGGTGCACGCTGCCCTGGGCGCAGCGGGCCACCGGGCCTACCGCTATAGCCATTGGGTCCTGTTCGGAGGGCTGGCGGTGACCGCCCTGGTCTTCTTCCTCGGAGCCGTCCACTCGAGCAACTCCGTCCCTCCCGAATGGAAGGAAGACTCCCTCGGCGGCGTCTTCGAGTTCATACTCGCGCTGGAAACCATGCTGGTGCTGCTGGCCCTGGCGCTGCTGGAGGTCATTCGCGTTGCGGTGACACAGACAATAGAGGACGCCCGTACCAGGGCTGACAGCCAGCGTTCCGATCCCTCCAACAGCCTGTGAAACGCCAAGAGATCTGGGGAATCGCTCTCCTAGTCGCAGCGACTCTGTGCGCATGGGCAGATCACTCCATCTATGAGGCGTATCGGGCCGCTGCGAGGGACGACCTGCTGCTCTACATAGGCATGCCTGCGGACTCGATCTCCTCTTGGTTCCGAATTGCGGCGCTCCTGTCCGGCGGCGCCGGGCTCTCGCTCCTGCTCCCGGCACTGATAAGCCGAATTCCCAAGAAGATCCACGACGCACCGCCGGCTGGATCACCGGGCTGGCGGCCGCTGCCGCCGTACCGTACTTCGGCCTCATGTTTCTCCTCGCAGCCCTTGGCGCGTTCGGCATAGGGGACACCGTGAAGATCGTGGCCGCGGATGGAACCTCGGTGCTCGTTACCCAGGATGGCTTCGGCGGCGACATTGTCGCATCTACACCCAGCACGACGCGCTCCACTACAAGCGGGTCCGGGACGCCCCCGAAATCTCCAGATGGCCGCGGGTAAAAGACCAGGACTGCCGGCTGGACACTGCCGGCGGAGAGCTGCAGCTCTCGTGCGGGGATCAAACCCTGACAGTTATCCCGGAAGAAGCAGGCACGTGAAAGCCATCCAGGAGGAGGAAATAGGCTCCGACCGGGGACCCCGCTACTGGTCCCCGGCGGTGCCGTACACAAAAAGGCGACTCAATAACCGATAGAAAGACACCCAGTGAAGCAAAGTATTTTCGCCCGCGAGGGGTAGACATACTGTGGGCCTGGCAGACCCGAAGGCCAGACCCAATTCCTGCGCGGCCCGACTGAATAGTGGCTCTTAGGGCGAGTAACCCCTGCACTAGTCATCCGGCATGTGGCATGATCAGTTCAGCAAGACGCTGTGAAGATGGCGACTGTAGGCGGGTGTGAACCGTTCGGCCAACCGAACGAAGGACCCCGCCATGGATTGTCAGAAGAACCCGTACGCCACCCAGTTCCTTGCCCTTCGCGCACTGGACGCGATCCGCTCAAGCGGAAAGCAGGGTAAGCAGCCGGTCCGGGCCTACCCGTGCCAGCACTGCCACAGCTGGCATCTGACCTCTAAGAAACTCAGCGGGAAGGTTCCGAAATGGGAGCGGAAACATTCGTTGACGGGTCGTTGATCGCGCCGGCCGTCCGTGCTCATGAGCCCGATAAACACAGGGGATTTTGGTTGATCGTTACCTGCCATTGCACCCCGTGTCACCATCTTGAGGACACACCTGCCGGCTTCCCGAGACTGTCGGTGCCTGGGAGCACCATGGAGCTATGACGGCTCCAACTGTTGAGGCGGCGATCCACGAACTGATGGATC
>NZ_JARHXQ010000097.1:0-385 GCF_029222765.1 Arthrobacter sp. Cr_A7
CATTCAAGGCCGCGGCTCGCTCCGGAGCAACTTTCCAAACTTACCCGATCCTCCAGCCCGACGCAAATCCATGTTCCAGGATCCACACCGGCAGGAAAACCATCCCACCGCTTTCCAGCGCCCTGAAGAGCCACCAGATTTTGGTTTAGATTTTGGGGGTTTGGCCGCCCGCGGTGATCAGCTCTTCGCTGTCTCCCTCGCGGCGACTTAGAAAACAATACACGCACTCCGGCCCCACCGCAAACCCCCCTTCCAAAGGGCGAAAATCCGTGCGGTTCCGCGGCAGAACGGGCCGCAGAGGCACCTGGACGAGCACCCGCCGTCGTAATTGGTTCGTGTGTGCTGCAGCACAGCTGCTACACAGGTCCAATCACCGGGAGCCATG
>NZ_JARHXQ010000098.1:0-7231 GCF_029222765.1 Arthrobacter sp. Cr_A7
CATTTTGGCCGGCGCACTCTCACTTTCCTGAGGAAAGTGAGAGAGCGCCGGCCGTTAAGGCGCATCAAGTGAGAGAGCGTTGGTTTTGAGGTATCAGTGCAACGGATAGTTGCTATTGAAAACTGCCGCTTCTCCAAATATATGAAGTCCCTCACAGTAGTTACAGGACCTGCACCAAACCGACCGCAGCCAGTAACCAGAAGGACTTCAACGTGGAAACTCCCCTCTCCCATCTTGCCCACCTCGAGATCACCACCCCGGACGTCGAAGCCTCGGCACGGTTCTACGAGGAAAAGTTCGGCATGCGCATCATCGACCGCGTGGACGGCAACGTCTACCTGCGCTGCTGGGGCGACTACTACCGCTACAGCCTGGTCATCACGGAAGGACCCGAAGCGTCCCTGGGCCGGATGGCCTGGCGCACCAACTCCCAGGCGGCCCTGGAAGCCGCAGCCGAGCGCATCGAAGCAACCGGCGTGCAGGGAACCTGGACGCCCGGCGGCCACGGCTTCGGCAAGGCGTACGAGTTCACCGGCCCCTACGGCCACCACATGCGCCTCTTCTATGAAGTGGAGAAGTTCGTCGCCGAGCCGGGTTTCGAGTCCACCTACCCGGACCGGCCGGAACGCCGCAGCAGCCACGCCGCCGCACCCCGCTTCCTGGACCACGTCACGGTGGCATCCTCTGATGTGCGCGGCTTCGCCAAGTGGTACAACGAGGCCCTCGGCTTCCGCGTCATGGCCTTCGTTGACCTGGACGAAGCACCCATCACCGTCTTCTCCGTCCTCACCACCAACGAAAAGTCCCACGACCTGGGCGTCGTCCTGGACACCTCCAGCCGCGCCGGACGCGTCAACCACATCGCCTTCTGGGTGGACGCCACCGAGGACCTGCTCCGCACCGCGGACGTCATGATGGAAAACGGCACCCCCATGGAATACGGCCCCTCCATCCACGGCGTGGGCGAGCAGAACTTCCTCTACTTCCGCGACCCGTCCGGCCTGCGCGTGGAGCTGAACTCCGGCGGCTACCGCAACTACGTCCCGGACTGGGACGCCAACACCTGGAAGCCGTCGCTGGGCTCCAACAACTTCTACAAGAATGGCGCCATGCCGCATTCCATGACCGAATCCTTCCCGCCGGCCGAGGGTTTCACCGCCACCGAAGAAGGCGCGTCCCCCGAGATGAAGGAAGCCCTCCTGAACCCCTACGCCAAGCAGGGACGGGGCTAGAAAGATATGCCTGAAGCAACATATGCCCTGATCCGCTTCCAGGAAGCCGGCGACAGCAAGGCCCGCGCCGGCCTGCTGGTGGGTGAGCGGGTCCTGCCGCTGGACGGGGACATCAACTCCCTGATCGAGCACTGGGACACCACCGAAGCCCAGCTGGACAGCCTCGCCGCCTCGGCCGGCCAGGATGCCGGCCTGGCGCTGGGCGACGTTGAGGTCCTCGCACCGGTGGAACCGGCCCAGGTCCTGCAGACGGGGGCGAACTACCGCAAGCACGTGATCGACCTCGCTGCAGCGCACCGCGAACCGGGCGAGGACGAGGAGGAAGTGCGCGCCAAAACGGCAGCCATGATGGACAAGCGGGCGGGCCAGGGCACGCCGTACTTCTTCATCGGCCTCCCGACGGCGATCGCGTCCGCCACGGACGACCTCACCCTGCCTGCCTACTCCAAGTCCCACGACTGGGAGCTGGAACTGGCAGCAGTCATCGGCAGGACCGCGTTCCGCGTCACCCCCGAGGAAGCGCTGGACTACGTCTTCGGCTACACCATGGTCAACGACATCACCACCCGTGAATACGTCTTCCGCAAGGACATGCCGGCCATCGGCTCGGACTGGTACCGCGCCAAGAACGCCCCCGGCTTCCTTCCCACCGGGCCGCTGCTGGTGCCGGCCAAGTTCTTCGGCGACCCGCAGGACGTCCAGGTGACGCTGAAGCTCAACGGCAAGGCCATGCAGGACGAGTCCACGCAGGACATGATCTTCGGCGTCGCCAAGCTCGTCAGCGAAGCCTCCCAGATCATGCCGCTGCGCCCCGGCGACCTGGTGCTCACCGGAAGCCCCGCCGGCAACGGCCAGCACTGGGGCCGGCTGCTGCAGGACGGCGACGTTATGGAAGGCACCATCACCGGACTGGGCACCCAGCTCATCCACTGCAAGGACGAAACCACAAGTGAAGGTGTCCAGTGACCACCCAGGACACAGCACCAACCGCCGCCACCGGGGAATCCACCGATTCCCCGGTGATCCGGCGTGAAGACCCGCTCGGCAGCATCCGCGCCATGGCCGTGGCCCACAACAACTGGGGCCGCTGGGGTGAAGATGACGTCCTGGGGACGCTGAACTTCATCGACGCCGGCAAGCGCGTCGAGGCCGCGGCACTGGTGAAGTCCGGTGAGGCGTTCTCGCTGTCCCAGCCGTTCGACACCAACGGCCCGCAGAAGGGCTGGCGCCGCCGCACCAACCCCGTCCACACCATGACGGACACCGGGGTGGACGCCGAACGTGGCAACCAGGGCTTCCCGCACGGCTTCGGCGGAGCGGACGACGTGATCGCCATGCCGCTGCAGTGCTCCACGCAGTGGGACGGCCTGGGCCACATCTTTGACCAGGGCAAGGCCTGGAACGGCCGCGCCGCCGGCGACGTAGTGACGTCCGAAGGCGACCTGGTAACGGGAATCGAAACCGCCGCGGACAAGATCGTCACCCGCGGCGTCCTGCTGGACGTCGGCCGTGCGCTCGGGCCGGAATTGGGGAGGAACGACGGCGAACTGCCGGACGGTTTCGCCATCACCCCGGAGCACCTGGAGCGCACCATCGCACTGCAGGGCCCTAGCTCAAAGGTGGGCCGGGGCGACATCGTGATAATCCGCACCGGGCAGTACACCAGGGTCCGCCGTGACGGCTGGGGCGACTACGCCGGCGGTTCCGCCCCCGGCCTGTCGTTCACCACAGCGCCGTGGCTGCACCGCGCCGAAATCGCCGGAATCGCCACCGACACCTGGGGCTTCGAGGTCCGTCCCAACGAGTTCGACGCCGCCTTCCAGCCCCTGCACCAGATCGCCATTCCCAACCTGGGCATGTTCCTGGGCGAGATGTGGGACCCGGACGGCCTGGCGGAAGCCTGCGCCGCAGACGGCAGGTACGACTTCCTGCTGACCGCTGCCCCGCTGCCCATCACCGGAGCCGTGGGATCACCCGTCAACCCGATCGCCGTCCGGTAGCTTTTCAGTTAAACCAGCAACAAACCACCAGCATTAACGCCGTCAATACAAAGGAGTCAGCGATGGCAGCAGTACAGAACGTCGGAATCGTCGGGGCCGGAGCGGCGGGACTGACCGCAGCCATCCTCCTGGCCGACGCCGGAATCCAGGTGGAAATCCTCGAGAAGGCGGAAGCACCGCAGACCCTTGGCTCCGGCATCACCCTGCAGGGCAACGCCCTGCGGATCCTCCGCCAGCTCGGCGTCTGGGAGCAGGTCGAGGCGAAGGGCTACGGCTTCAGCACCCTGGGCCTGCGCGCCCCCGACCCCGCCGGCACCGTCATCGCCGTCCTGGACGACATCCGCACGGGCGGCGACGACCTTCCCGCCACGATGGGCATGTACCGCCCCGACCTCACCGCCATCCTCCGCGAACGGGCAGAGCAGGCGGGCGCCCGGATCAGCTACGGCAAGACGGTCACCGGCATAACGGACGACGGCGGGTCCGTCACCGTGAGCACCGACGACGGCGGCAGCGCCATCTACGACCTCCTCATCGGCGCCGATGGACTGCACTCTGCCGTCCGCAAGGCCATCGGCATCGAGGTTGAACCCCAGTCCACGGGCATGGGCATCTGGCGCGCCTTCGTGGAGCGCCCCGAAGAGGTGGTCCGGACGGACCTGACCTACGGCGGACCCTGCTTCATCGCCGGCTACTGCCCCACCGGCCCCGACACCATCTACGCCTACCTCGTGGAGAAGGCACAGGAGCGCAAGCACGAGGACGGCCCCCGCATTATGGCTGAACTCGCCGCGGCGTACGGCGGCCCCTGGAACGAGATCCGCGCCAACCTGGACTACAGTGCCCGCATCAACTACACCTGGTTCACCACGCACCTGGTGGACGGGCCCTGGAACCGCGGCCGCAGCGTCGTCATCGGCGACGCCGCGCACAGCTGCCCGCCCACGATTGCGCAGGGTGCTGCGATGGCGATGGAGGATGCGGCCGTGCTGGCCGAGCTGCTTATCAGTGCCGACGACGTCACCGAGACGCTCTGGAAAGAGTTCACCGACCGCCGCCTGGACAGGGCAAAGGCAGTTGTCGACGCGTCCGTCCAGTTGGGCCAGTGGATGCTCGACGGCGTCCGGGATGCCAATGTGCCCGGCCTCATGCATTCAATCTCCAGCCTGGTGAAGGAACCTGCATGAGCACGCGCACGCCAGATCCGGGAACCCCCACCGTGGACGTCCACGCCCATATCCTGCTTCCTGCCCTGCAGCAGCTCGTGGCCGAGGCGGACCCCGAGGGCTTCGGCGCCCAGCAGGCTTTGGAGGTGCGGCGCAACGGAAGCGAATCCATGGCCGCTTCGGGCCGGATGATCAAGGAGCGCTGGCCGCAGCTGACGGACCTGGACCGCCGGCTCGCGGACATGGATGCCCAGGGCGTGGACGTGCAGCTGGTCTCGCCGTCGCCGTCGCACTTCTACTACTTCGCGGGCGAAGAACTTGCCCTGAAAGTGGCAAAGACAGCCAACCAGGCCGTGCGGGAGTTCGTTGACCGTGCCCCGGCGCGGCTCAACGGGCTAGGCCTGGTCCCGCTCCAGCACCCCGCCCTGATGGTGGAAGCCCTGGAACATGCGGTGCTGGAGTGCGGACTGCTCGGCGTCGAAATCGGATCGTTCGCCGCCACGCCGAACGATCCGGAACGCAGCACCGTCGAACTCTCCGATCCCCGGCTGGAACCGTTCTGGAGCCGGGCCGAGGAGCTGGGTGCCCTGGTGTTCCTGCACCCGTTCGGCTGCTCGCTGGATGAACGGCTGGACCGCTTCTACCTCGCCAACACCGTGTCCCAGCCCGCGGAGAACGCGGTGGCGCTGTCCCACCTGATCTTCAGCGGCGTCCTGGACCGGCACCCTGAGTTGAAAGTGCTGGCGGCGCACGGCGGCGGCTACCTGCCCACCAAACTTGGCCGCTCCGACCACGCATGGAAGGTCCGGCCCGAGGCACACGCCTGCGCCCAGCCGCCGTCGTCCTATCTGAAAAAGCTGTACTTCGATTCCCTGGTGCACAGCGCCGCGGAACTCCGGGCCTTGGTAGCTGCAGCAGGCCCGGAGCAGGTGCTGCTGGGCTCGGACTACCCGTTCGACATGGGCGCCGACCTTCCCGTGAACGAGGTTCAGGCTGCCGGCCTCCCGTCCGACGGCGAGGCCCAGGTTTTGGGCGGCAACGCACGCACCCTGGGCATCATGGCAGCGGCCGCCCTGGCCGCCCGACCCACTGCTTAAGGAACACCCTCATGGTCAAGATCGCACGCTGGAATTACGACGGCGGGACGCAGTCCGGCTTTGTAAACGGCGGACACTGCTACGCGCTGCCCGCGGGCCAGGGCATCCAGACGCTGTTGGACGCCGGGCTGGATGAAACCCTGCACGTTGCCCGGGAAACCGTGGGGTCCGCCCCTGCCGTTCCGCTTGCGGAGGTGCAGCTGCTCGCCCCGCTGGTGCCCGCCACCATCCGGGACTTCGTGGCGTTCGAGGAACACGTTGAAGGCGTGCGGAAGAGCATCGACGGCGTGGCCGGCGTGGTGCCCGAATGGTACGAGGCGCCCACGTTCTACTTCACCAACCCGCACACGGTGACCGGCACGGGCGAGGTGATCGGTATTCCGGCGGGCTGTGAGGACCTGGACTTTGAAACGGAAGTCGCCGCCGTCGTCGGACGCGTCCCCGGGAGCGATGGCAGGAACCTGACCGCCGCGGAGGCGCACCGGCACATCTTCGGCTACACCATCCTCAACGACTGGTCCGCGCGGGACCTGCAGCGGCGGGAGATGAAGGTCAGCCTCGGCCCCTGCAAGGGCAAGGACTTCGCCAACACGCTGGGCCCCTGGATCGTCACGGCGGACGAATTCGAGGACCGGCACGACGCCGAGGGCTTCCTGCCCATCTCCATGTCCGTCGAAGTCAATGGCGAGCCCATCGGCCAGGACCTGCTCTCCAACATGGGCTGGCCCTTCGCCGAGCTCGTGGCCTACGCCTCACAGGACTCGGTGGTGCGGCCCGGCGACGTCCTGGGCTCCGGCACCTGCGGCAGCGGCTGCCTCGCCGAGCTGTGGGGACGGAACGGTTCCAAGACTCCCCCGCCCCTGGCAACCGGCGACGTGGTGAGGATGACGGTGGAAGGGATCGGCACCATCGAGAACACGGTGGGCGGCAGGCGCGAGGCTGTGACCCGTGTGGCAGCCCGCCCGAGGCCCCGTAACCGGGTTGCCGCTGCGGCTCCTTCCGGCGTCTAGGGTGGTTTCGCTCCAGCTTGAAGGGCGGACCGTGGTGGTCACCGGCGCAGGCCAGGGGCAGGGCGCGGCGGAAGCACGGCTGCTGGCGGAGGCGGGGGCACGGGTGATCGCCACGGACCTGGCAGCCGACGCCCCGGCCGGACTGGCGGATGCGTCCCCTTCATTGGGCGGTGAGCTGTTATACCGGCGGCTGGACGTCAGTGACGAGGCCGGTTGGTCCGGCCTCGCATCATGGATCCGGTCGCAGGGCTGGCAGGTGGACGGGCTGGTCAACAATGCCGGGATCACCCTGCGCAGCAGGCTCCTGGATGCCTCCGTGGCAGATCTGCAGAAGGTTTATGACGTGAACGTGGCCGGCAGCCTGTTGGGAATCCAGGCACTGTCCCCGCTGATGGGCAGCGGCTCTTCGATCGTCAATGTTGGGTCTGTTGCCGGGCTGACCGCCCATTATCCGGTGGCGTACACCGCGAGCAAGTGGGCGCTGCGCGGGCTCTCCCAGGTGGCGGCCATGGAGCTCGGGCCTCGCGGGATCCGCGTCAACACCGTCCACCCCGGTTTCATAGAGACCCCCATGACCGCGGGCGCCAAGCCGGAGTTCCGGCAGGCCACCCTGGCGGAGACCCCGCTGGGACGTTCCGGAAGCGTGGAGGAGGTGGCCGGCGTCGTGCTCTTCCTCCTCAGCCCGCTCTCATCCTTCGTGACGGGCGCCGAGATCCCGGTGGACGG
>NZ_JARHXQ010000099.1:0-1604 GCF_029222765.1 Arthrobacter sp. Cr_A7
CCAAGCCACCCCTGAATTGCTGCATCAATCCCAGCATCCTGTCGGCCGACTTCGTCAACCTCGAAGCAGAGCTTGCCCGCATCAGCAATGCCGACGCTGTCCACGTGGACGTTATGGACAACCACTTCGTCCCGAACCTGACCATCGGCCTGCCCGTCGTGGAAAGGATTCAGAAGGTCAGCCCCGTGCCGCTGGATGCCCATCTGATGATTGCCAATGCTGACACCTGGGCACCCCAGTTCGCTGACACCGGGATTGCCTCGGTCACCTTCCACGTAGAAGCATCGAATGCGCCGATCAAGCTTGCCCGCGAGCTTCGGGCGCGGGGCTCGAAGGCCGGCATGGCCCTGCGCCCTGCCACGCCGGTGGAACCGTACCTGGACATGCTTTCCGAACTGGACATGCTGCTGATCATGACCGTCGAGCCGGGTTTTGGCGGACAGGCCTTCCTGGACGTGATGCTGCCCAAAATTCGCCGGGCTCGCGCCGCCGTCGACGGTTCAGGAGTGAACGTGGCCATCCAGGTGGACGGCGGCATCACGGAAGAAACCATCACCCGGGCCGCCGAGGCCGGCGCCAACGTCTTTGTCGCCGGCTCGGCCGTGTACGGCAAACCTTCCCCTGCCGAGGCCATCGAATCACTGCGCGCGAACGGCCAGCTCGCCTTCGCCTAGCAGCAGGCCGCCCATCACCGTTACCAATACTGAAGGACCCACAATGCGCGTTCACATCGCAACCGACCACGCCGGCATGGAGCTCAGCTCCCACCTGATCACCTCGCTCTCAGCCAGCGGCTACGAGATGGTGGACCACGGACCGGCCGCCTATGACGCCGAGGACGACTACCCCGCGTTCTGCATCAACGCCGCCGCCGCCGTCGTGGCCGACCAGGCGGCAGGCGTGGACGCGCTCGGAATCGTGCTGGGCGGCTCAGGCAACGGCGAGCAAATCGCCGCAAACAAGGTCAAGGGAGTCCGGGCAGCCCTCGCCTGGAACCTTGACACCGCGAAGCTCGCCCGCCAGCACAACGATGCCAACGTGGTGGCCGTCGGAGGCAGGCAGCACAGCGTCGAAGAGGCCACCGAACTGGTCAAGGCATTCCTGGCAGAACCATTCACCAATGCCGAACGCCATGAACGCCGCATCGGCAAAATCGCCGCCTTCGAAACCACCGGCGAGATCGTCGAATAACCATCAACAAAACACCGACTCTCCCGTCCCGGGGGAGCAACCCAGAAAGGAAGATTCACATGAGCATAACTTTCGAGCCGACCGCCCTCTTCCAGGGGAAGCTGGACGAAGCACCGCTCGGTCCACCCCTGGCCGAAGTGCTGGGCGACGAGATTCCCACGCGGATCACCATCCCCTTTACCAGCGATGATTCCCGGATCCTCTCCGGAGTCTGGGAAGCTGACCCGGGCCTTTCACGATGGGAGTTCCTGGAGCGCGGCGAGTCAATCTACGTCCTTGAAGGCCGCATGGTGGTTACCGAGGATGGCGGAGAGCCGATTACCGTGGAGGCCGGAACCGCAGCTATCTTCCCCATCGGCTGGAAGGGCACCTGGGAAATCCAGGAGCGAATCAGGAAATTCTTCGTCATTTTC
>NZ_JARHXQ010000009.1:0-1403 GCF_029222765.1 Arthrobacter sp. Cr_A7
AACTGTCGGAATTGGGCCGGGAGTGACCCCGGTTTGGGGTGGAAAAACGCAGTCCGCTACTGGTTCGGGTCCGGGCTGCGGACGTCCCGCTCACCGATGTCGGCGGCGCCCAGGACATCCGCTGCTACGCCATGCACCGGCGCGTGCTCACGAACACTCAGCTCGGGATGGTGCAGGTCCAGGGCCGGCCGCTCGGACCGGATCCGGGGCAACGAGGTGAAGTTGTGGCGCGGCGGCGGGCAGGACGTGGCCCACTCCAGGGAGGCACCGAAGCCCCAGGGATCATCCACCGTGACCTTCTTGCCGGTCCGCCAGGTGTGATAAACGTTCCACAGGAACGGGATCATCGATGCGCCCAGCAGGTAGGAGCCGAAGCTGGAGAACTGGTTCATCAGGGTGAAATTGTCCTCCGGCATGTAGTCCGCATAGCGGCGGGGCATGCCCAGCACACCCAGCCAGTGCTGGATGAGGAACGTGGCGTGGAAGCCCAGGAACAGCATCCAGAAGTGGATCTTGCCCAGCCGCTCGTTCAGCATGGTGCCGGTGAACTTGGGCCACCAGAAATAGAACCCGGCGAACATCGCGAAGACCACGGTGCCGAACACCACGTAGTGGAAGTGGGCCACCACGAAGTAGGAGTCGGACACGTGGAAGTCCAGCGGCGGGGCGGCCAGGATAATCCCGGTCAGGCCACCGAAAAGGAACGTCGCCAGGAACCCGATGCTCCACAGCATGGGCGTCTCGAAGGTGATGGAGCCGCCCCACATAGTGCCGATCCAGTTGAAGAACTTCACGCCCGTGGGCACCGCGATCAGCATGGTCATGAACGCGAAGAACGGCAGGAACACCGCACCCGTGACGTACATGTGGTGGGCCCACACCGTCACGGAGAGGGCGCCGATGGCGATGGTGGCGTACACAATGCCCTTGTAGCCGAACAGGGGTTTGCGGCTGAAGACCGGGAAGATCTCCGACACAATGCCGAAGAACGGCAGCGCGATGATGTACACCTCCGGGTGGCCGAAGAACCAGAACAGGTGCTGCCAGAGGATGGCGCCGCCGTTGGCGGGATCGAAGATGTGGGCACCGAACTTCCTGTCGGCTCCGAGCGCGAACAGCGCAGAGGCCAGCGGCGGGAAGGCCATCAGCACCAGGATGCCTGTCACCAGGGTGTTCCACGTGAAGATCGGCATCCGCCACATCGTAAGGCCCGGAGCGCGCATGCAGATGATGGTGGTGATGAAGTTGACCGAGCCCAGGATGGTTCCGAAACCGGACAACGCCAGCCCGAACACCCACAGGTCACCGCCGATCCCCGGCGTGAACGTGGTGTTGGACAACGGCGCATAGGCGAACCAGCCAAACGAGGCAGCACCCTGCGGCGTGATGAACCCCGCGGTCGC